>JBDRUJ010000076.1:0-8072 GCA_039801285.1 Caldifarciminota bacterium | reverse complement strand
AAACGGCCCGCCGCCGTGGTATTCAATACCAGTCTCATAAAAGCCCCCTTCGGCGTCTCAACACAATCTCAGCGCTCACAGCCAGTGGAATGAGGCAGTAGAGCCACCAGGTTCGTCTCGGGTCGAGGGAAAGTTGTCGCTGATAAGAGGCCAGTTTTATATCCGACAAATCGGCGCGAAGGCTCTCATCAGCGGGGAAAAACCTGCCACCGCTAGCCTCGGCTATTGCTCGAAGCAGCCTGCGGTTGATACCAATATCGGTCAGTTCGATGGACTGCTCTTCGACATGGAAAGCAGAAGTGACCCGGTCTACAGGTGTGGAGCCGAGCTTTATTTCAGCCGTTGTCTGATGCTCGCCCGGTCGCGGTGCCGGAAAGAGAGCTTGATATCTCCCCTGGTCGAGCTCGGTCATCGGAATCAGGGTCTGCTCCGAATCAACCCAGAGCATAACCGTCAAACCACTCCAGGGGGCGCCATCCGGAGTGCGTGCGGTGAGTAGAAGCTTCACATCCTCGCCACTGAGAAACCCGGGTTTGTCCGGCTGGAGACGAAACCGGACCGTATCAACATCGGTCAGATAGCTGATAAGACCTTCCAGCAAGACCTGCAGCGGCGTTTTTGAGGGGGTCGGCCAGTTCGGACCAAAACCCCAGCGCCAGAGCGGAAAGCCGCTGACAAATGCAACCCTTCCCTTGCCATAGCTGCCCAAAACCAAAAGCGGCAAGCCATTCTCTTGGCAACTCAGCCAGACATGAGAATAGCCCGACCTAGGTTTTACCCGCGTCATCCCGGCAAACGGCGGGACGGCATTCAGGTCTATGCCAGTCGTCGGGTCAAACCACGGCACCTGCCGGCCTTCATTTATTACAGCCGGAGTGAAAAACCCCGATTCTGGCGCGGCCAGTGACTCCAGAGGAAGGAGTGATGCCAAGACCGGACCGGGGCTGAATCCCGGACCGGCCAGCACCAGAGCGCCAGCGCCCTGTTTGACTCTTGTGCCGATTCTGGTAAACAGCGCCTCATTTCCCTTTTCCGCAATGGCGTCAAGGATGAAGACCTGAGTCTCTTTCTCCCATTTCTCAGATTCTGAGATTGCGAGACTTCCCTGAAGGGCAAGTCCGGTTCTGAGGGTGACGCGGGGATTTTCTGCCAGCGCATGCTGGAAGAACCTGGTTTCGGGGCCGGGCCGATTGGCGAGCAGCATAACACCGAACCGACCGGGTCTGACACCGATTACCACAGTTTTGGAGTTGTCGGCATAACTTTTTTCACCAGGGAGACTTTCCAGTCTGGCGGTTAGGGTAAGACGGCCCGGCTGCTGAGCACTGATTTGGAACTGAACCTCCTGTTCTGCAAACTCCGGGTCGACAGTCACCAGCCTCTGCTCCGTGCCTAGGGTAAGGCGAATCGACCGCTGCTCGAATCCGCCGGAACTAAGCCGAACGGTAACTGAAAATGTATCACCAGAGAACACCGGGTCTGGAGCAATGACTCCTTCAATCGCCGCATTCTGTTCTGTCAGACTGCCAAAACCGATGGTCCAGACCGGCACATTCAAGCGGTGTGCCACGTTGACCGGCTCAAGTTCACCATTGTCCTGACCATCGGAGAGAACTACAATCGCTCCCGGTCTTTTCTCAGCCGCAAGCTCCAGTGCCCTTCCCAGTCTGGTCCTGGCACCCGGCTCGGCTCTGCCGGCTTTCGCCAGGGGCAAGGCACTGTCGGCAAATAGCCAGAGGTCCCTCTGGACCCCAGCCGGCAGCTGGATGTTCTGGGCAAGTGACCGGGCCAGGCTGTCAGCGCCGATTGCTGTCATGCTCTGAGAATTGTCAACCAGCATCACCACCCGTTGGGGTCTCTCCGTCCTAGCAATGGTGATTAGCTTGTCAATAATGATAAACGAGAGGGCGACAATGACCAGCAGGCGCACGATAAAGAGCGGCCAGCTTCCGCTTGGGCTGAACTGCCGGCGATAGGCCAGAATGGCAAGAGTGAGAAGGACTAGACTAACGAAGATAGGCATCCAGTGGTTTTTGAGAGGCGTCGGGGTGGAGAATAATGTCAAGGCTTTCCCCAGCCGTCAGAAATGTTGTTTCATAACCGGCCAGGTCAACAATACCGTCCCAGTTGGTATCGGCCAGAGCCTGGACGGTCCATTCGCCGGCTTTCACTCTGGTGGTCCAGGAGCCATCGGAGAGGACTGGTGCCATTGCCAAGGTGCGCTCTCGAAAGAAAAGAACCACTCCGGTCCCTAAAGGCCCAGCCTTCCAGCGAGCCCGGCCGTGAACGGTCACGCCATCCAACGACGAGTCGGGGGCGAAATAGGTCCATGCCGGTGTCCGGCAGCGGTTGCCTTCAAGGTCGGGGATTCCCGGCTCAAGAATGAAGTAGAAGATGCTGCCCGGCTCAAGCGAATCGCGGCGCACAAATGCCAGTTCCTGCCAGTCGATTCCCCATCTCCGGCTGAACAGGGTCTCACTACCGATAGGGGCAAAGAGCCATCGAACCTGGGCACAGGTGTCAACCGGCTCACTGAACCTGACACTAATTCTGACGCCGCGTTTCAATCCGGCACTGCCCGGTGTGGGTTGCACACCGCTGATGCGGGGCGGGACGGTATCAGCCCTTGGAGAACCGCTGAACCGGCAGACAAACCTTCCAATATTGCCCGCAGGGTCAGAGGCAACTCCCTTCAGCAGATATTCCCGCTTCTCGAGCGGTTCTGTCCAGAGAAGGATTCTGTCACCACTCCGGCCCTGAGACAGGCCGCGAATTGTAACCGCCTCTCCGGTTCGGGTGGCAAGCCTCAGGCTTTCAGTCGGTATTTTGTCAGCAGCGACCGGTTCGTCGAAGAGAAGCTCCACCTGAACCCGGGTCCGGGGATTGACCTCAGTCAGGTGGGGTGGAAACCGGTCCGGGCTCGGAGGCAGCATCTTCTTGGCACATGCCAGGAGCAGGGTGCTGATTAGCACCAGCCAGACGTGCGAACGGCTCATGCCTTCTCTAGGCTCTCTCGAATCCTGCGCACCGCTCTTTTATTCAGCCCTTGGCGGTTTGCCAGCTCCAGAAGCCGTAGTGAAATGATGCGGTACAACGGGACCAGCTCCGGCAGCCTTGAGCCTAAAGCTGAAAGATGACGCTCTAACGTCTCGGCATCGCCCCGCTGCGCCGGTCCGGTCAATGCCCTGACCGGGCCGAGCCGTTCCGAACTGTCAAGGACCGCCCGCATCAGAGGGAGCAACATCCTTCGTGCCCCAGCCCGAGAAAGGCCGAGATTTTCGGCAATTGTCTCCGAGGCGTCAAGTAGGCAATTCAGAAAGTTGGATGCGATGACACACATCGCATGATAGAGTGGCCGGTCGGCGCTTCTGACCACTAGCGCTCGACCCTTGAGCTGGCGAACCAGCCTTCGGCCGAACTGCAACCCCTTCGGGCTACCCTCAAGCGTCCAATGAGAGCCGGGCAGATTCTGAATCGCCAGGCTGTGACTGGTAAAGGTCTGGACCGGGTGGAGTGCCAGGGTCTCAAGCCCCTGCTTTTGAGCCCCGGGAAAGGCGTCGGTGCCCAAAGCACCTGAACAATGGGCAACAATCGTCCCGGGCAGAATCCAGCGCCGGACTGCCGAGAACTCCGGTTCAATGCTTCCGTCGGGCACGGTAAGAAAGAGAACGTCGCTCCGGGCAGCAATATCTCTGGGTCGGAGCCGCTGGTAAGGAATCTTGAGCCAGCCATAGGCCAGCCATGCCTGTTTCGGCCGTTTGTCGGTAATACCGGCAATCCCATATCCGAGCCGGCGGCAATGCCAGGCCAGGGCACTGCCCACCCGGCCCGCGCCAATAAACCCAATCCTTGGGCTCTTCTTATGTCGTGATGCGAAACTCATCAGGACAGGGCCAAGATACCGTGTCAGCATTCTCTGTCAAGCTGGTGCATCGGCCCGTCCCATGTCAGGGTTCCGACTGGTAATAGTTGACTTTGCCGCCAGATTGCTACAATTCTAAAACCTAACCAGAAAGGAGCAGTCTGTGAAGAAGTCACTGGCACTTCTGTTCGGTCTGATATTTCTTTTGGCTTGCCCGGGCAAGAAGCCGGCACCGGTCAGGCCGGCTTCCGATACCCTGGCCGCAAAACCGGCAGAAAAGTTTGAAGGAGGATTTCTGAAGGATACTCTCGTTGCCTCAAATCTGCCCGAGAACCTCTTCATCACCATCAAGGTGAAGGACTACGGCACGATGAAGGTCCAGTTCTACACCAAAGACGCGCCCAAGAATGTGACCAATGTTGCCAATTTGGCAATCAGGGGTTTCTACAACGGTCTAACTTTTCACCGAATTGTGCCCGGTTTTGTTGTTCAGGGCGGCGACCCGAAAGGCGACGGCACCGGTGGTCCGGGTTACACGGTCGAGGCCGAAATCAGGCGCAACCACGAAAAGGGCTCAATGGCGATGGCCCGGCTCCCGGACCAGGTCAACCCGGAGCATCGCTCCTCAGGCAGCCAGTTCTATCTCTGCCTGCGGCCTTTGCCTCAACTTGACAATCAGTACACCGTGATTGGCAAGCTGGTCGAGGGGATGGACGTCCTGGAGAGACTCGGCCAGGTTCCCACCGGACCTGGCGACCGGCCACTAACACCGGTTGTCATAGAACAGGTCACGGTCTCTACCCAATAAGGCGCAACCGGACCGGCGGCCAACCAGAACACCTTTCCGGTCAGCCTCCGAAGGAGCGCCCAGGCTCTTCTGCGGGGCAGAGTCGGGGGCCAATTGGCAAACTCAAAAGCCCGCCCTTTTAGACTCCGGTAGACTCTGGACCACTCAAAAAGGTCTGCTTGAACTGTAATCGGTGCATTGACAGACTATCTGAGGCTCATATACTGTTCAAGATGTCGGTTCGGTCCGACTTCAGAAGTCGCAAGGTCTATTCGGTCTCCGAGGTCAACCGGCTGGTTGCCGGGATGCTGGCCGACTATTTCTACGACATCTGGGTTCGGGGTGAAGTCTCCAATCTCAAGCACTACCCATCAGGCCATCTCTACTTTTCACTCAAGGACGAGGGCTCACAGATTCAGGCGGTCTGCTTCAGGTCTTCGGCCCAGCTTCTGAAGTTCCGGCTGGAAGACGGTCTGGAGGTGATTTGCCATGGACGGCTCGAGGTCTATCAGCCGACCGGCAAGTATCAGATTGTCCTTGACCAGATTGAGCCGGCAGGTCTTGGCGCGCTCCAGAAGGCCTTCGAGCAGCTGAAGAGAAAGCTGGCAAAAGAGGGGCTGTTTGATGATGCCCGAAAGCGACCGCTACCAAAATTACCAAGAGTTCTGGGGATTGTGACATCGCCCGCCGGCGCGGCAATCCATGATATGCTCAAGACGCTGCGGCTCCATAAGGCGCGGCTGAAGGTGCTTCTCTTTCCGGTGCAGGTTCAGGGCGAAGGTGCTGCCGAGCAGATTGCCGAAGGGATAACGGTTCTTGCCGACCGGCAGGATGTTGATGTGATTATTGTGGGAAGGGGTGGCGGTTCAATTGAGGACCTCTGGCCGTTCAATGAGGAGATTGTGGCGCGGGCGATTGCGGCATCAAAGAAGCCGGTTGTTTCCGGTGTTGGCCATGAGACCGATTTCACCATCGCCGACTTTGTTGCCGATGTCCGGGCGGCAACACCGACCGCCGCCGCACAACTGGTTGCCAGGGGCTGGACCGAGGCGGAGGAGCGGCTGGAGGAGCTGGTGCCAAGGGTGCGGGAGTTGGTTGAGGAGCGGTTGCTAGATATGGAGCAGCGGCTTTCCGAGCTTGTCCGGCATCGCGCATTTGAGCTGGTGCGGGCGCGGCTTGCCGAACAGCGGCACCGGCTGGAGATTGGTGTTGCCCGGGCTGAGGCGGGGCTGAAGGCTGTTCTGAACGGCGCGGCCAGTCACTGGCTTGAGCTCCACAATCGGCTGACCGCTCAGAATCCGGTCGAGCGGTTGATGAGACAGAAGACGCGACTGGTTGGGCTAGCATCAGGGTTGCAGACCGGTATAGGCCGTCAGTTGTCGGTCGTCAACTCCCGGCTTGCCAGTGCCATGGGCAGACTTGACGGACTCAGTCCGCTCTCCAGCCTGAAACGGGGCTACTCAATCTGTCAGAAGCGAGACGGCTCGGTCGTCACAAGAATTGGCCAGGTCACTGTCGGAGATGATGTCAGGGTCAGGGTTTCGGACGGGAACCTGGAATGCGAGGTCCGGGGTTTCGAAAAGCAAGATATTGGAGGATGATGACTTATGGCAAAGAGTGAGAAACCGGAGCAGCCGATTGACTTTGAGCAGGCGCTTGCCGAACTCGAGGCGATTGTGAAGCAGCTTGAGCAGGGTAATCTTTCCCTGGAAAAGTCGCTTGAGCTGTTCGGCCGCGGGGTTGAACTGGCAAAGCTGTGCAAGAAGCGGCTGAGTGAGGCGGAGCTGAGGGTGAGCCAGCTGGTCAAGGAGCAGGAAGGGCTTTTCCGCGAGGTCCCGTTTGAGGAGGAGCCGGAGGATTAGGTCAATAGACCAGGCTGGCAACAGCAGCCGAAAACCTGGTTGTCAGGGTTCGAATCCCATGGCTAGCGGACGAGGAGGAACTGCGTCACCGCGCTTCCTGAGCCGGATATGAGCCGGGCATAGTAAACGCCGGCCGGCAGTTCCGGCAGGGCGGACTGGTATCCAGAGCCCTTGACCGTTGAACTTGACAGAAGCGTTCCCGTGCTGGAGAAGAGCTCAAGCCGGGACGGGCCAACCACCTCGCCGAACTCGAAGTTGAGTCTGGCCCGGGCCGGATTGGGCCGGACATTCAGACGCAAAGGCGGCAGCGGTTGGGTCAGTTTTTCGGTGAGAGCGGGGCTTGAGCCGATGATGAGTTCGAAGTCGAGCGGCTGCCGGTAGGCGTGGCCGGCATCGTTGTAACTGACCTCAAGGCGGAGCGGCACATGGGTGCCGGGCGGAATCTGGGGGCTGGCACTGAGCCGGAACTGTTCGGAACGGTTGGTGACTGTCGAGCCCCGGGCAGAATTGGGAAATTGTTTGACAGAGTCGGTGACCTGGACATCGGGATGAGAGGAGCTGAGCCGGGCAGAGACCGAATAGGCGGAGTCAAGGGGATGGACCGCCCGATTTCTGATGGTGAACCAGATGTTTGCCTCTTCGCCCGGATCGAGCTGGCCATTGGCATTGCCCTGAGCGGTGTCGTTGATAGCGAGGCCAACCGGTTCAAAGAAGACGCCGCAAATCCGGGCAAGGTAATAGAGGTTCGGGATGTTCCGGTCACACTCCAGCCTGATGGCACCAGAGTCGTTCCAGCCATGCCAGAAGTCAACGCTGTCCATCTCGGTGGTAAAGGCATAGGTAACGAACTTGCCGGCGGTGTCCGCGAACTCCCAGTCACATGAGACGCCGTTGCAGGGGTAGATGGTCTGATAAATCTGGCCGGTGCGGCTGGCGCGATAGCGGTTGTTCATCCGGAAGGTGTCAACAATCTCCTGCAGGACATACCGGTCGGGCGGAGTCGCACTGGCATAGCCCCAGGGGTACATGTTGTACTGGCCATAGGTGTGGAAGTCCTGCTCGGTACGGAAGAGGTGAGCGGCCATGAAGTCGCGCATCACCCGGGTCTCGGGTTCGGAGAACCTTTCCGGACCGCGATAGGTCTCGGATGAGGGTTGGGGCGATGAGCCGGAGTTGTCATAGCCCCACTTGTAGCCGTAGTTACGGTTGAGGTCAACACCGACATAGGGGGCTTGAATTACCCGGCGATTCTTGCGCCAGTTACTGCTTGCGCCGCCGGAGTCGGAGTTATAGACATAGCCGTCAGGATTCATGACCGGCACAATGAATATCTCGCGGTTGTTGATGAGCCAGGTGGCGAGCGAGTCGGTCCCGAACTGCGAGAGGATTCGGCTGGCGAAGATGATGCAGCAGCTGGTTCCCATCGGCTCGCGGGCATGGGTTGCACCATTGAAGAAGCAGGCCGGCTCATCCTCGTCTTGACCCGGGTTGTCGGAAATCTTCAGACACCATAAGGGCCGGCCCTGATGGCTCAGACCGACCGAAAACAGAGTGCAGAGCG
>JBDRUJ010000075.1:337-8191 GCA_039801285.1 Caldifarciminota bacterium | reverse complement strand
GGAGCGCTACGGCAAAAAGAAACCTGCCGACTGGCAGTCACTGCAGATTCCCAGAAGGCGAAGGGCCCTCTGGATTTCCCATGCCGGTGTCGGCTCCCATGTCACCTGCGGCATCCTGGTCAACCCTGAAGAGATAAAAGGTTAGGAGAGCAGCAATGAAGAAAATCAAGAAGTCCAAAGTCCGTCGTCAAAAGTCCAGAGTCAAAGTTCCAAAGACTAAAGCCCATCGTCCAAGGTCTAGAGTTTCTACCGAGGTCAAGTTTACCGGCAAGCCGATGAAGGTGGAGAAGACCGAGCCGGCAATGGTGATTGAATGGCCCAGGACCCTTGTCCATCACCACACCTACGGCCTTCTCTCCCCATTCTTTGAAGGGTTGAAAAAGGGCGTCCTGCGGGCAACCAGGTGCCCGACTCCGGGATGTGAGAAGGGTCTCTGGCTGCCCCCGCGCGCCGACTGCCCGGACTGTCACGCTCGGATGGAATGGGTCGAGCTCCCCAACCCGGTGATTGGCGAAATCTTCACCTTCACCCGTGTTGAATACCCAGGCTACGGCATCGAACTCTCCTATCCCTACTACCAGATTGACGTGAAAATCCCCGGCTGCTGCACCATCATGAAAGGCTATCTTGTCCGGGGCGAAGCCAGAATTGGCATGAAGGTCAAAGCCTGCTTCCGCACCAAAAAGCCCACCAACACGATTCTCGACCTCTACTGGGAGCCAGCCGAATAGCGGCCTCTTCTTTCGATTCCCCCCGGGGCGGCCTCTGGCCGCCCCGGGCTCTTTGTCAAAAGCGCCCCTGGCCTAGCCTGTCCCGCTCTTCTGGCATCGGGAGTGAGCCAGCTTGACAGCTGGAATTGCATGGCTAGATTGATTATCATTCTGAGATGAAACGCCACCGACAGCAAAAGAAGATTCAAGAAGTCAAGGACTCTGCCGGTCTTCTTTCGACCAATCGCATCTATTTCGGTGACAACCTGGAAGTCCTGCGGACCCTTCCGGACGGCTGCGTGAACCTGATATACGAAATGGTAAACAGATGACTAGCACCTCCAAGGCAGTGATTTACTTGGAGACCTCTTCCTATCTGCCTCTCGTTTGGCGAACACCATATTCGCAGCCGGTCATAGATACCATGACCGAATATGCTGACCACCAGTTTGTGCTCCAAAGAGACTGTGTGCTGGAAGCAAAGGGTTATCTCTCGTTCGGTGACGACGACTGGAGATACCACCCTGCTGTCAGAATCCGGAACATACTGAAGCGCACAACAGACAGTGAGTTGCGTGAATTTGGCTATCCAAGCGCAGCTATCCAATTACTTCTCGGTGGCAACATCTGGCCGCAAGCCCAGTATCTCAACTTCGTCCGACACACAGTATTCTTCTTTGCTGACCTCCTTGACGGTATTTCGTTTGCCCACCCTAGGGAAGGACTTTCGGAGTTTGCCGATAGGATCGAGAGACGGGTAATTCACTTCCGCCAGCTTTTCCAGGACCACGCTGCGGCTGAGAGTGTTATCTTGCCAACTGAGGACATACTTCCATATTGGGGTAAGTGGTATTTACCTTCAATCCCCCGCAGGTTCACGGTCAGAATTATACCTGACCCTCGGCCGTTCAACATGACTACTGATAAACTTAGGGACATATATCACTACGAATGCGCGGTGAGCAGCCGGCCCGCTCCGAAGCTGATGTTGGTCGCAAATACCGGATTTGAACGGAATGTCAAGACCAGCTTCGCCACGCTACCATGCCCGATTGTATGCCCAAAGGCCCGGACTGGTGACCTCTTTTCTTGATACGTATGGCTTGCTACTATGCCAGCGGCCAAGCGCGCCCGTGTTGGCGAACAGCTTGTAGCCGGCTGGTGTGCTGCCAAAGGGCTGGATGTCGTCAGTTCTCCTGATGGAGAAGCAGACAGAATCATTCAGGGGAAACGCATAGAAATCAAGTTCTCCACGCTCTGGGCCGGAGGATTCTACAACTTCCAGCAGTTCCGCGACCAGAACTATGACTACGCTATCTGCCTAGGCATCAGCCCGTTTGATGCCCATGCCTGGGTCATCTCAAAGGGCATCCTTCGTAAACATGTGATAGGTCACACCCCGCAGCACAGAGGCAAAAAGGGCACCGACACCTTCTGGCTCCAAGTTGCTCCGTCTAACCCACCGGCCTGGCTCAATCAGTGCGGAGGCACACTATCTGCCGCCCTCGAAATCCTGAAAGCCATTCGGACAACATAACTGCCGCCCCCCTTGGCTTGACCCGTGCTGGCTTCTGGCTATCATTTTATAATGAAACGGGAAGCAACCGAAAAGACCTCAGTAACAGTCACCTATTTCCCAAAGCCCGGTCCGGCCAACACCGCCGCAACTTTGCACCTGGCGCTGGCACGGGCGGCCGAGCTCGGCATCAGACACATCGTAGTCGCCTCAACCACCGGTGCCACCGCATTGAAGCTGGCAAGATTGCTGCCAAGGAACATGAAGGCGGCCTGCGTCTCCCATCATGCGGGCTTTGCCCGACCCGGCAGCTCCGAGCTGTCAGCCCGAACTGAAAGCCGCTTGAATGAAAAGAACATCCGGGTTCTCAGAACCACTCATCTCATGGCAGGCCTGGACCGGTCAATCAGACTCAAGTTTGGCGGCCTGGGCCCGGCTGAAATCGTCGCCAATGCCTATCGCATCTTTGGCGAAGGGACCAAGGTGGCAATCGAGATTGCCGTAATGGCGCTTGATGCCGGGCTTATCCCCTATGGCAAGGACATCATCGCCATCGCCGGTTCCGGCTCAGGAGCCGACACCGCAATCGTCATCCGTCCCAGCCATTCCAACCGCTTCTTTGAAACCAGGGTGCGGGAAATCATATGCAAACCTCGAACATTCTAGAAAGGAGCCGAGAATGAACGAATGCCCATTCTGCCAGATTGTTGCCGGCAGGGCACCGGCACGCAAGGTCTATGAGGACCAGGAGACCCTCGCCTTTCTCGACATCAACCCAATCGCCAAGGGCCACAGCCTCGTGATTCCCAAAAGACACATCGAGTGGTTCACCGACATCGAGCCGCAGTCGAACATCGCCGGCCCGTTTCTCAGGGCGGTCTACATCGTCAGCCGCAAGATAAGCAGAGCCTTTGACTGCGAATATGTCACCCTGCTTTTGCGTGGAACCAGGGTCCCCCATCTCCACATGCTACTGGTCCCGACACTCAAGGGCGAACGGAATCTCTTGGACTACACTCTTGACCTGCACCACTACTGTCAGGCCCGGCTCCGGCCCCAGTTCACTGACTCTGAGCTGGACGCTATCGCCGAAAAGATTCGCCAGGCACCGGTCTAGGGCTATTCGCCCCTGACCAGCTTCTCTACCCGCTGTTCATTCCCGGCAACAAGCTGGCAGTAATAGACCCCGCAGCCGGCCGGCTCGCCTTGTCCGTCCCTGCCATCCCAGACCACCATGTGGCGCCCGGCTGGCTCAATTCCGGAGCGCAGCACCCTGACCAGCCTGCCCTGAGCCGAATAGAGCCTTAGCTCAATCGCCGACTTGCTGGGCAGCGAGTAATGGATTCTGGTCCAGCCCGAACCCGGGTTGGGCATGACCCTGAGCAGCACAGGACAGCATGTTCCGGCTTGCGACTCCACTACTCCTGAAGGCCTGACCACTCGCACCATTGTGGTCAAAAGGTTGTTCTCCGGCACCATTTCCCAGCGCCCGCGCACCGTGCAGCGCACCGGAAATGTCCCAAGCTCCAGTGGTGTCCATGGGTCAAAGAAGGCGGTATCGCACCTCCCCGGTTGCAGTGGCACATTGGCGCTGTCCAGATAAATATCGCCAATCGTGAACCTGACCCGTGCCATGTCAGCAACCGTCCCAAGATTCTTCACCACCGCACTCGGCACAACCACGCTTCCCGAATCAACGCTGTCCACCGGTGCCAGAATCATGGTCACCGCCAGGTCATAGACATTGACCGTGACCAGGCCGGTCTGACCGTTGTTGCTCGCCACATCGTCACCGCCAAGCTCGGTTGAGCACCTGACCACTGCCTGGCCTCTGACCCTTGGAGTCCAGTCTGGAAACTCAATGTACCGATAGGTGTTCGGCGCATGGGCCGTGACCACAACCGTCGTGTCATATTCGCTCCCGATGCGCATCCGCACCGGATAGGTCTCGGTGTAGCTCCGATAGTTATAGACCGAGCAGGCCGGCACAACCACGCTTCCCGAATCAACCGGGCCCGAAGGTGCTAAAAGCCGTGTCACTCCAACATCATGCTCAATCGGGTCGGGCAGAAACTGCTCAATCACCTGCCGGGTAGCGTTCTCATTCCAGCCCTCGGCGATGTAACGGATGATGCCATTCGTATCAACTACATAATTCAGCGGGATGTAACCATTCTGCCGATAGACCGGCCAGACCGAACCGTTGTCCTTCAGATAAAGGCTGGCATATTGCCGGGCATACTGCTTGATGACCTCCCAGTCGTCGCCAAGATTGACGGTCAGGGACTGAAAGCCGTGCGGCCCGTAATCAATCTGGAAAAGATGGAGGCGCGGTAACTCCGCGCGGCAGGTCGGTCAGAAATTCTCCCAGAACAGAATGTGGACAACCTGGCCCCGGAAGTCGGAGAGGTGGTGAACGTTTCCGGCCGAGTCCGGAAGGCCGAAATCGGGAGCCGGTTCGCCCACCTGCAAAGTTGCTCGCGCGGTCCCGGCAAATGCCGCAACCAGCGCCAGAACCGCAAAGACATATCTACTCTTCATAGCAACCTTCTTTCTGTTAGCCTGGTTAGATTCTAAAGCCGTCTTCAGCGGTGTCAAGCAAGAAATTCCTCGGCAAGCTCGGAATGACACTTCCACCAGTCATTGCGATGGCGCTCTCGGACGCGGCTCACATAGCCGGAAGTCTATGCCCGGCAAGGGGTTGTGTCAATGCGGGCCGGGCTCAGCGGTTGAGCGCAAGGAGGGCCGCGTTGAGAATCGCCGCGAATGTGACCCAGCCGATATAGGGAATAAGCAAAAGACCGGCGACAGTTGAGACCCTAAAGAACAGGACGAGCGTCGCGGCTATCGCCAGCCACAGGATAACGATTTCCACCAGCCCGGCCAAAGGTGAGCGCAGCCCAAAGAAGAGAAACGACCAGAGGACATTCAGGACCAGTTGCACCAGGAACAACGCAAGTGCTAACCTGACAGCGGCGGCGCTGAAGCCAGCCCGCCAGACGAGAAACGCCGCCACCCCCATCAGGATGTAGAGGACAGTCCATGCCGGGCCGAAGAGCCATTGCGGAGGATTGAAGGCGGGCTTACTCAAGGTCTGATACCAGGTCGGGATTGCCGGAGCTGTCGCCAGGCCGCCGAGCGCGCCGGCACCAAGGGTCAAAGCCAGACAGACGACCAGCTTGATAATGTCGCCAGTCTTCATCTCAGCCTCGCGGTTGGTAGCACATTTTCACCATCATACGGAAATCGTGATAGCGGTCAAGCGCTAAATCCCGAACCAGCCTGCACGACTCAGCTCCCAACCGGTAGCCGGGCTGCCCAGATTTCTGCCTCAGGAATAGCCTGATATGCCCACTGGAAAGCTGCCTGCCAGGCTAAATTGGAAGCTCCCCGCAAAGCCCAGACTGAAGCTCAGCCCGTCGGACCCTGCCGGACTTTATGGAAGTCCCCACCGGTTTCAGCCTGCATAACGGCTACTGTGATTCCAACCGAAGCCCAGAGAAGAAGAGCCACTGCGACCCATTCAGAAACTATAACCAAAGCCACCTCCAAAACCGGTTCCAGTTCTGCCTGGGAGACTGTCCCCCGAAAAAATTGCAATTCCGGCTAAGTTACGCAGGTGCGGGACATAAGCCCCAAAAAGCTGTCGCCAGAAGGTATAAATATATTTATACTTAGCATCGGCAACAACTTCTCGCCGCTACCGCCGGAGCACTATCGCCCGGCCAGCTTTGTCAGAGAGCGGGCTCCAGACAACACAGGGTTTCAAGAAGACAGCCTGTTGAATACCAGTTCCGGTGCTCCATATTCAGGAGTTGGCAAGAGTTGACCGGCGGCAAAGAATTGGCATACTTTGCCCTTATGAAATACAAACTCCCGGAGATTGGCAAAGTCTCGCAACAGGTATTTGAAGAGCTGATTTTCCCCAGACTTGGAGCCAGACGCCAGGAGGTTCTGGTCGGGCCCATGCATGGGGTTGACACCGGCATCATCAGGGTCGGCAAACGGGCGCTGGCGCTCACCACCGACCCGGTCTTCATCGTCCCGGAATATGGCTGGGAAAGGGCCGCCTGGTTTGCGATTCACATCCTCATGTCGGATGTGGTCACGAGCGGACTTCCGCCCCGCTACCTCGCCATTGACCTGAACCTGCCGATGAGCATCACCGAAGAGCAGCTTGAGACTGTCTGGAAGGTGATTCACCGCGAGTGCAAAAGGTTCGGGGTGGCGATTGTTACGGGCCACACCGCCCGCTACGAGAACTGCCATTACCCGATGGTCGGCGGCGCAACTGTTATTGCCGAAGGCGGCCTCAACGACTATGTCACGCCCAGGTTTGCCCGGCCTGGAGACACCATTGTTGTTACTAAAGGTCCGGCGGTCGAGGCATCGGGCATCTTCGCAACGATGTTTCCCAAGACCCTTGCCCGCCGATTCGGACCGGAGTTTGCTCGCAAGGCTGAGCGGCTCTTCTATCAGATGACCGTTGTCCCTGACGCCCTGGCAGCGGTTACGGTCGGCATCCGTGACAAAGGTGTTACCGCGATGCACGATGCCACCGAGTGCGGGCTCTGGGGCGGACTATATGAGATGGCTCAGGCCGGAGGCTTCGGAGTCCGGGTCATAAAGGAAAAAGTCCCGATGCTCGGATGCGTCAGAGAAATCTGCGACCTTTTCAAGATTGACCCGTTCAAGTCAATCAGCGAAGGGACTTTGATAATCCTCTGCCGGCCTCATAAGACCCGGGCGCTCCTTGCCGCGCTCCGGCGCAAGCGCATCCCCGCCGCCGCGATAGGCGAAGTTGTGAAAAAGGGAATGACCCTTGTGGCAGACGGCAAAGAACAGCCGCTTCTCCATCCGGTCGTTGACCCCTTCTGGCAGGCATTCTACAACGCCCTCAAGGACTACGACCGGCTCGAACGGCAGGAGTGAATAAGCCCCAGGGCCCGGCTGCTGAACCGCGCGACGACTACCTTCCTCTCTTGACGCATTTTTTTTCTTGACACCCCCCCTGTTTTCGTAAAGTTTGCTCATCATGAGCAGGTCTGAAAGGAGCAGACCGCAACTCTCTGATAGCGGATGTTGCAACAGCATTCAGGCCCGAGTAAAGACAACATCCACAAGGGTTGACATAACAAGGTCTGAAGAAAAGGGGGAAAAATGGCTGAATTGATTCAGATACTACGAAATTTTAAATGGGAGATACTTGGTAAATACTTCGGCTGTGCTCATGACTCCACAATAGGATTCCTATCTTCACAGTGGATTGCCGCCGACCCGGAAAATCATGCCATCATTGATTGGCCACCGTGCGTGCATATAGATGTTGGAGGTCAGGATAGAAGGCGTCATGCTGACATTCTAATGTTCTCCAATAATAGGCCCGCTCTCGTAGTAGAAGTAGACCAGGTAGGAAAGCCACCAGTTTACTATCAAACCAAAATCGCTGTGCTCCAAGCTTATATTAGCGATTTCGGGGAGGCACTACATGGTTTACTTGTGTTGTATGGAGAAAAGGACGGTGTAACAATCAATTATGTACAAAAGCTATTAGCCGATAATTCCCACTCCATTTTACTACTGCACATTGAGGCTGAGAATGAATGGCAGCAACTGCAGCATAAGGAG
>JBDRUJ010000075.1:0-327 GCA_039801285.1 Caldifarciminota bacterium | reverse complement strand
TTCCAGGACGTCCCCAAGAGGCATTGTGGCCAACATGATGATTTATCTCCTGCGCTTGAATAGAGAGACGCCCCAGCGCCGGCCGTAGTTGATAATAAAGGAGCCGAGCGCACCAAACAGGGCGGCGATGCCCAGTCCGACCGGACAGGCGGGTCTGCCGCAGCAGGGGCAGGTTGAGCCGATTGTCGCATAGCCACCGGAGATTCCTGCCCAGAGCCCGAAGAAACGCAGAACTCCGGGCAGGATGTGCCGGTGTTTAGGCGCTTTCATCTACTGCTGTCCGCCGATGAGTTTCTTCAGCTCATCTTTTGTCGGCACCTTGCCCTG
>JBDRUJ010000074.1:0-8346 GCA_039801285.1 Caldifarciminota bacterium | reverse complement strand
GCAGTTTGCCCTTGAGGTAGGCAAGGAGAATGTCCTCTTCATCCATCTCACCCTGATTCCTTATATCAAGGCCTCTTGTGAGTTCAAGACCAAGCCCACCCAGCACTCAGTAAACAAGCTACGGGAGATTGGCATCCAGCCCGACATTATCATGTGTCGCACCGAGAGGCCGTTACCGCCCGAGGCTAAGGAGAAGATTGCCCTGTTCTGCAGCGTCCGAAAGGAGGCGGTGATTGAGGCGATAGATGTTGACAACATCTACCAGATTCCCCTGGTCTTCCACGAGCAGAAACTGGATGAACTGATTGCAGTAATGCTGGGCATCTGCAAGCGCCGGCCGGACCTCAACGCCTGGCGCCGGTTTGTCGAGAGCCAGACAACAGCCTGCGAGTCACTCGAAATCGGCCTGTGTGGTAAGTATGTGGCACTGCGCGATGCCTACAAATCGGTGGTCGAGGCTGTTGCCCACGCAGCTGCGGCAAACTCCCTTATGGTAAAGATTCGCTGGATTGAGGCTGAGGATGTAAAGCCCGGGACGGCCCACGAATGGCTTGCCGGACTGGGTGGTGTGATTGTGCCCGGCGGGTTCGGAGTCAGGGGCATGGAGGGCAAGATTGAGACGATAACCTATTGTCGGGAAAAGGGGATGCCCTTTCTCGGCCTCTGCGTAGGGCTCCAGGTGGCGGTAATTGAGTTTGCCCGGGTGGCCTGCGGCCTAAGCGGCGCCAACTCCACCGAGTTCAACCCCCGCACCCCCCATCCGGTCATTCATCTTTTACCCCAGCAGCGGGGAGTAAAACGGAAGGGCGGGACCATGAGGCTCGGTGCCTATCCCTGTCGGCTCAGTCCCGGAACCATGGCCTACCGCTGCTATAAGCGGAAACTGGTCTGGGAAAGGCATCGGCACCGCTACGAGGTAAACAACTGTTATCTGAAAACCCTGGCCCGGAAGGGTCTCATTGCCAGCGGCCGGTCACCAGACCGGAAGCTTGTTGAGATTGTTGAGCTCAAGGGCCATCCTTTCTTCATCGCAACCCAGTTCCATCCTGAGTTCAAATCAAGGCCGCTCCGACCCCATCCTTTGTTCCGCGAGTTCATAAAGGCGAGCCATGAGTTTGCCCGGCGCCATTCTCTTTCTGGTTCGGGTGCTGCCCGGTGAGCTCGGAATAGCCCTTGCCCAGCTTTCAGTTCTCACCTACCTGCTGCTCAGGCCCGATTATCGGAAAGAGACGCTCCAAAACTATTGGCTGGTCCGCGGCGAAAAGGACAGCCGGTTCTGGCTCAGAAACTGCCTGACCGTCGGTAGGAACCTGGCACTGATGGCCCGAATGGGTTCGGCCCGTGGTGACGAAATCGTTGACAACGCAGAGGTTTATATTGACAATATTACTCTGCAAACTCTGGAACGGGAGTTGCATAGCATTATGGTCTCTTTTCATTTCGGGCTCTGGGAGTTTCTGCCCAGGGTATTTACCCGGGCCGGTTATCGTGTCAGAGTAGTAACCGGTCGTCAAAAAGACAAACTGCTGGAGAGACTCATCAGACGCATCCGGAAGGACCGGCAGAGCCCAAAGGTTGGGCCTGTCCGAATCACCGGTTTCATGCTTGATAACACCTGCCGGGGTGTCCAGGAGTGGGTTGAACTCGCTGGTCTGAAACTCCGGTTTCCCAGGGCTCCTTTCCGCCTGGCAGCCCGAAACAACTCAAAGGCGATACCGTTGTTCGCCTGGCTGGAGAGGGGCAGGCTCCATGTAGAGGTCGGCAGACCAGGAACAGAAGTTGATGCGGCACGGATGCTTTTGAGACTGGTCAGGAACCATCCTGAAGAGTGGCTCTTCTGGGCCAAGGCCAGCGCCCTGCAGCCTGCGGAAGAGAGCGAATGAAACACCTCCCGCTCCTTTTGGCACTCATCTCATGCCTGTTGTTTTTGGGCTGCGAGGAGCGCCCCGGCCCGGACAGGACCGGTGCCCTGCCCGACCAGGTTGTTGAGGAGTTCCGACTCCATGAAAGCCATAGTGGAACCAAACTCTACACCCTTGAGGCGGAGCGGGCCCTAGTGTTCGAGAATGAGCAGCGGTCCGATGTTGTTAGTCCCAGGGTTTTCTTTTATGACGATGCCGGTCGGGTGGCGGCGGTGCTGGTGGCGGACAGTGGCACCATCTACTCCCGGACACAGGACCTGGTTGCCAAGGGACATGTCCAGGTCGCCACCGCTGAGAGCACAGTGTTGCTTACCGAATCACTTGCTTACAACAACCAGCGGCGAATTGTGCGAACCGATGCACCGGTTCAGGTCCGGACACCTGAAGGTTCTGTTTCCGGTCAGGGTCTTGTCTCTGATGCCGGACTGACAAGGCTGGAGATTCTATCTGAGGTCCGGGGAACATCAACCTACCGGTTCCAGCCATGAGTCTCCCCCGGCTGTTAGCTGTCGTTTGGTGGCTAGGTGCCGTGAGCACGTTCGGTGCCGAGATTTACGCCCGGAAGATGGAGATTGTCAGGACTCCGGAAGGGCAGGCGACCATTTTTCGGGACAGCGTGGTGATTACCGACAGCTCAACAAGACTCTTCAGCCAAAGTTGCCGACTGCTCCAGTCCCGGTCATTAGCGGTGATGAACGACTCGGTGCAGATTGAAAGTCCGGATGCCCGGGTCTGGGCCGACTCAGCGGTTTACCGGCTGAATGAGAAACGGGCTGAGCTGTTTGGTAGGGTGAGGGTCCTGCAAGACTCCTTG
Source organism: Caldifarciminota bacterium (assembly GCA_039801285.1). Taxonomy (GTDB): domain Bacteria; phylum Hydrothermota; class Tepidihabitantia; order Tepidihabitantales; family Tepidihabitantaceae; genus JBDRUJ01. Next base: position 5,610 of record JBDRUJ010000074.1, on the reverse strand, counting down.
GCAATCTCGGCTCCGAGCCTAGTCTATTCCACTTTGGAGCGGCAGGTCAGAGCCGACCGGGGGCTGACGCTTGAGAATCTGGGCAAAACGTGGCGCCTCACCGGCCAAAGGGGGATGTTCAATCTCGATTCCGGAGTCGGGGTGGTGGATTCCATGCCCGTGCTGAGCCGGCTGGAAAGGGAGACGGTGGAGGTGACAAGCCGCGTGATGTCCTGGTTTGAGAAAGAGACCAAGGCTGCCGCCTTCGGTGCCATCAGAATGACCTCCGGAGCCAGTGAGCTCTGTTGCGACACCGCAATCTTTTTTGCCCAGTCCGATTCGGGAGTCGCGTGGGGAAATCCCCAAGTCCGGGACAGCGCAGGTGCAGCAAGTGGTGATACGATGCTCTTTCTCGTGCGGAATGGCGCCCTGGAGCAGGTGGCGATTAGGAAGAACGCCCGGGGCCGATACCGGACAGCTTCCCACGAAGAGGTCCTGGTTCAGGGAGAAACCATCCGGCTTGCGCTGGCTCACGGTAACATTGACCGCATCGAAGTGGAGAAACTGACCCTGGGCCAGCTGGTCAGACGACCGGAGGAGAGCCGGTGAAACTCACCGCTCAGGGGCTGGTGAAGTCGTTCGGCGGCCGCCGGGTTGTGGATGGCGTCTCCCTGGAGCTGGCCAAGGGTGAAATCGTAGGCTTGCTCGGCCCGAATGGCGCCGGGAAGACAACAACCTTCCATATGATTACCGGTTTCATCAAACCGGAAAAGGGGGAGATTCGTCTTGACGGCTCCGACATTACCAGCCTGCCGGTCTATAAGCGGGCCCGGCTCGGTCTGGGTTATCTCTCCCAGGAGCCGTCAATCTTCCGCAAACTTTCGGTCGAGGAGAATATCCGGGCGATTCTGGAGATGTTGAAGGTGCCCGAGCCGGAGCGAACAAGACGGGTGGTTGAGCTGCTTGAGAAGTTCAATGTTGCCCATTTACGGAAACAGCGCGGCGGGACGCTTTCCGGAGGCGAGAGGCGTCGAGTGGAGCTCGCCCGTGCCCTGGCATCCCAGCCGGCCTATATTTTGCTCGACGAACCCTTCACCGGTATCGACCCGATTGTCCGGGCCGAGATTCAGGACATCATCCTCAAGCTGAAAGCCGAGGGCCTGGGCATTCTCATCACCGACCACAACGTTCGCGAGACACTGGAGATTACCGACCGCGCCTACCTGATGTACGACGCCCGGGTCCTCCTCTCCGGCACATCCCTTGACCTGGTCCGGGATGAGAAGGCGCGCCAGCTCTATCTGGGTGAGAGGTTCCGGATATGAGGTTTGAACTAATCCAAAGCCTCCGACCGGAGCTCACCCTCACCCCCCAGCTCATCCTGAACCTCAAGATTCTCCAGTTGCCAACACTGGAGCTCGAGCAGTTGATACGCTCGGAGCTGGAGCAAAATCCGGCACTGGAGCTGGTCGAAGAGGAACCAGAAGCCGGTTCGGGTGAAGACGGCCTGCCCGAAACTGCTCCGGAAACATCTTCTGGCGACTCTGAAACCGGTGACTTTGCACCCGACCAGGCCGGGCTGGAGGGCGTCACACCGAAGGACGACTACTCGATTGATGAGCTGCTGCCCGACGAGGCCGGGCCGGTTTCACCGACGGCACTCACAGGTCAGGAGGAGGATGATGTTTTACCGGTAGAACTCGCGGCCGGGCCGGACCAGGACCTGCGTGCAGCGCTTTTGCCCCGGTTACAGAACGCCCTTTCAACTGAGGATGCTGCCATCGCCGAGACGGTCATCGAATGGCTGAATGAGGACGGCTTTCTGACCGTCTCCGAAGAGGAGCTGGCCGGCATGCTGGGCGTGGAGTTGGAGCGGCTGAAATCAATCCTTCACCTTATCCAGCGCATTCCTCCCGGCGGTATCGGCTGCCACGACACGAGGGAGGCGCTGCTCGTCCAGCTTGAGCTTGCCGGTTATCCGGAGGGGAGCTTGGAGCGGAAGCTCCTTGCCGACCACTGGGAGCTTCTGAAGCACAAGCAGACCGCCCGGGTGGCAAGGCTCTGCGGTGTCAGCGAACAGAAAATTCGGGAGGCGATTCAGAATATCCTTTTGCTCGAACCGCGGCCGGCCCGGCAATTCACCGGCACCGTTCCGAGCTATGTTGCCCCTGACTTCTCGGTCGAGTGGCAGGAATCGAGGCTTGTGGTGGTTCCCAATGAGGACAATCTGCCGCGGCTCCGGCTCTCCCGGCGCTATATTGAAATCCTACGTGACCCCAAGGCCTATCCTAGGGAGCAGGTGGAGTTCGCCCGCAAGAAGTTCCAGGCCGCGCTGATGTTTCTGAGGGCGATTGAGTCCCGGCGCCGGACCGTCCGAAACCTGGTGGAGATGATTCTCAAAGAGCAACAGGACTTCTTTCTCCAGGGACCGGAGTTCCTCAAACCGGCAACATTGAAACAGGCAGCCGAAAAACTCGGGGTCCACCCATCAACGGTCTCACGCGCCATCGCCGGTAAGTTCATCGAGACCGAGTTCGGGATATTCCCGCTGAAGCACTTCTTCAAGGCCGGAACCGGCACCACCGCCCGGACGAGTATCAAGGAGAAGATTCATGACCTGATTGAGGCCGAGGACAAGAAGAGGCCCTACAGCGACGAAGAGATTTGCGCCCGACTGAAGGAACAGGGAATTGTCATCTCTAGGCGCACTGTCGCCAAGTACCGCGCCGAACTGGGGATTCCTGGTTGTAACGAGCGGAAGGCGTTCTAGATGCACGTCGTCATCGGCACCGCCGGCCACATTGACCATGGCAAGAGCGCTTTGGTCCGGGCACTGACCGGCACCGACCCGGACCGGCTCAAGGAGGAGAAGGAGCGGGGCATGACCACCGACCTTGGCTTCGCCTTCCTGGGCCGCGAAATCACCTTCATTGATGTCCCGGGACATGAGCGGTTTGTCCGGCACATGCTGGCCGGTGCCAGCACCATTGACATGGTGATGCTGGTGGTGGCGGCCGATGACGGGGTCATGCCTCAGACGAGAGAGCACTTTGAGATTTGCCGGCTTCTGGGCATCAAGAAGGGCCTGATTGTCATCAACAAGGCCGACCTGGTTGATGCTGAGTGGCTGGAGATGGTGCGCCTCGATATTGCCGAGCTGGTCAAGGGTTCATTCTTGGAGTCGGCGCCCGTTGCGGTGGTATCGGCTCTGACCGGCCAGGGGATTTCCGAGCTCAGGAAGCTCATCCAGCAGTTGACCGAGACCCTTGAGCCGAAACCGGACCGGGGGGTCTTCCGCTTGCCAATAGACCGCTGCTTTGTGATGAAGGGCTTCGGCACAGTGGTTGCTGGCACGGTTCTTTCGGGCCGGTGCCGGGTCGGCGACCGGCTGGAACTGCTCCCTCAGGGTATTGAGGTCCGGGTGCGCGGGATTCAGCAGCACAACCAGCCGGTAGAGAGTGCCGGTCTGGGCGAAAGGGCCGCACTGAACCTTCAGGGTGTTGAGCGCGAAACCATTGTCCGGGGCAATGTCCTTGCTACCCCTGGTTACTACCAGCCAACAACCGCAGTCAACGCCACGCTCTATCTCCTAAAGGAACTGAATCGGCCTTTGCGCAACATGACCCCGCTCCACTTCCATATCGGCACCGCCGAGGTGATGTGCCGGGTGGTTCTTCTTGACCAGAAGGAGCTGGCACCGGGCCAGGAGGGTCTGGTTCAGTTCCGGCTTGAGGAGCCGGTGGTGTGCGACTGGAACGACCATTATGTTGTCCGGCTCTTCGCGCCGCAATGCACGATTGGCGGCGGCGTTATTCTGGAGACAAATCCCGGCAGGGAGCGGCGCTTTGACGAGGCGACCCTCTCCCGGCTCCGGGCTCTGAAGAGTGGCGAGCTCGGCAGTGTCCTGGAACAATATCTGGTGAAGAGCCGGTTCGAAGCGAAGAGCCTTGCCCAGGCGGCGCGGGAGCTTGCCCTGACCGAAGCCGACGCCCGGAAGATGCGCGACATCCTGGTCAGGACCGGCAAGGCACGACCGATTCAGATTGAGGGCAAGGAGTTCCTGGTTCATGAGGAGATGTTCCAGCAGGCGCGGCAGGCGGTTATTGATAGTCTGGGGCTGTTTCATAAGGAAAACCCCTATCGCCTCGGCATGAAACGGCCTGAGCTTCGCGCCAAGGCAGCGCCCGGGCTTTCTGCCCCTCTGTTTGAGGCGGTGCTCACCGACCTGGTAGAGGCCCGAGCAGTGGTCATTGATGGGGAACGGGTTCGGCTTGCCGGTCACAAAATAAGACTCAGCCCAGAAGAGCAGAAGGAGTTTGACCGGGTTGAAGAGCTTTTCCGAAATGCCGGTTTTAGCCCTCCCTCAATCGAGGAGGCATTTGCCGGTGTTGACAGGCGTCGGGCCGAACGGGTTGAAACCGCCCTTCTGGAGCTGGGCCGGCTCGTTGATGTCGGCGAAGGGGTGGTGCTCCATCAAAGCGCCGTTGCCGAAGCCGAACATAAGATTCGGCAGATGTTTGGCCAGAGACCGGAGCTTACCGCCTCCGAAATCCGCCAGGAGCTGGGGACGACCAGAAAGTTCGTGATTCCCCTGCTCAACTACTTTGACGCTGTCGGCCTGACCCAGCGCAAAGGTGAGGTGCGAGTTCTGAAAAAGAAAGGAGAAAATGGCTAAGCGTGGAATCCTTGCCACCGTTACCTGTGCCGGTTGAGCATCGAAGCTCAGCAAGGCGCAGTTGGCGCAGGCATTACAGGGGCTGAAAACACCCCAGGACCCGAGGCTACTTGTGGGTATCAACACGGCCGATGATGCCGGTGTCTATCTTCTTGAAGATGGCCTGGCTTTGGTTCAGACGGTTGACTTGCTCACACCGATGGTCGAAGACCCCTACACATTTGGCCGGATTGCCGCGGCCAACTCCCTCTCCGATGTCTATGCGATGGGCGGCACACCCCTGACCGCCATGAACATTGTCGGCTTTCCGGCGCCCCTCGACAAGCGCATCCTTGCCGAGATTCTCCGAGGGGGCCAGGATGCGGTCACCGAAGCCGGGGCCCTGGTTGTCGGTGGCCACACCTTCAACGAAAAGGAAATCAAATACGGCCTTTCTGTCACCGGCCGGATAAATCCCGACCGGATTGTCACCAATGCTCAGGCAAAGCTCGGTGACCTTCTGCTCCTCACCAAACCCCTCGGCACCGGTGTCTTTGCCCAGGCGATGATGACCCTGGAGGAGATTGACCAGAAGTTCTATGAGGCGGCAACCGGCTCGATGATGCAGCTCAACCGGCTCGCATCTTTAGCGATGCTTGCCTGCGGCGCCACTGCCGCCACCGACATCACCGGCTACGGCCTCTTGGGTCATGCTCAGGAGCTTGCCGAGGCGAGCAATGTCGCAATCAGATTCCATGCCCGTGCCTTTCCTCTCCTGCCCGGGGTTCTGGAGCTTGCCGCCAGAGGTCTCGTTGACCCGGGTGTGGCGATGAACGAGAGCTCATTCGGCACCCGGGTCACCTGGGCTGAAGACGTCCCGCAGCCACTGCGCAACATCCTCTGGGAGTCCCAGACCTCAGGTGGCCTCTTGGTCTGCCTGAGCGAGGAGCGGGTCAAGGAGTTTCCGGAACGGCTTG
>JBDRUJ010000073.1:0-8358 GCA_039801285.1 Caldifarciminota bacterium | reverse complement strand
AAAGGGTTTGCGCCTAATCAAGCACTAAGCGACCAACTCCGTTTGCGAGCCCCGGCAACCAACCGGGGCTCGCATCTTTTATAACCATTCCTTGACATCGTAGAGTTGGCCGCTAGCCTGATAGCGTAACTATCCAGGAGGACCAGTATGAAGAAGTTGCTTCTGACTGTGACAGTTGTGGCTGCGGCGTTATCCTTTCTTGCTTTCTTGGAGAGTTGCGGCGTTCTGGGCGGGCCGCCGGGCGGGCTGCAGATTGCTGCAGCTACCGACACGACGGTGCAATTGGCCTGGACCAGCCCGGCCGAAGGGATGCCCGACAGCTTTCTCATCTATTTCCGACCGGTCGGGGAATCGGCCTTTGCAGTTGTTGGTGAGACCAGCGCCACCGCCTATATCCACAACCCGCACGGCATGACCGGCGACTATCAAGTGGCGGCGGTATTTGCCGGGAAGGAGTATCGCTCCGAGCATCTTCTGACAACCGTGCCGGTGCATGAGTCAATCAGAGTTGTCTCAGAGCTGGATGGTGCCGGCAATGCCGGCTACGGCTGGAATCGGGACTCGGGCCGGGGCCGGACCTATTCGATGCGCACTACCGGCAATGCCCAGTTCGTTGATTTCTACATTACCGATTTCGCCACCGGCTCCTCCCGGCTCCCCTACTGCATTGCCAGTCCGAGTATGGCACCTTCGGACCCTGCCGGTATCGTGGACTCGGCACCCTGGCACACCAGCGGCTTTACCGACTCTCTGCCCAGTGAACATGAACCACTTCCGGTCTTTGAGCCGAGAAACTATTTCAACTACTCGCCAATCCGGAGCACACCTTTCCTTGTCGGCGGCTGCGTTTATACCTCAAGCGAGCACAAGTTCTTTGCGCTGGTGAAGGTTACCAGAGTTGATGTTGGCCATGCCAGTGTGGAGCTGGAGTCCTGGTTCCAGCTGGTTGAGAACCTGAGGCTCATTAGGCATTAGCCAATGGATCGGCCGCCGTCGGAGGACCTCCGTCCGCTGGAAGAGGATTTCCGGCGGCTTGAGGAGCGGATTGATGCGGTCCTGGCACTCGTCGCCCGGCTGAGACAGGAGAATCAACATCTGCGAGAGCAACTGGATGAAGCCAGGTGCCGACGCCAGGAGGCGATTGAGCGGCTCAACATTATTCTTGACAAGATTGCGGCATTGCGTTAGATTGAAGTCTATAGGGAACCTATGGAAACCTATAAAGTGAAGATTCTTGGCAGTGAATATAACATCAAAGCCGACCGCGACGGCGAACATGTTTCGAGAGTTGCGACGATAGTTGACCAAAGGATGCGGGAGGTCAGCGCCCGGTCCCAGTCGGTTTCGACCGGCCGGGCAGCGGTGCTGGCCTGCCTCTCCCTGGTTGATGAATACCTTACCCGCAGTCAGGAAGAGACTGACCGGGTTCGCCAACGTGTCGGCAAGCTCATTGAAAAGCTGGAGAGTGTCCTTGAGCGCTGAGCCCTAGCCGCTTGGCGCAAGAGGTTTAGGTTCCCTGCAGTGCTCGTGATAGTTAGCTGAGTCTTGAGCCAACACCTGAGTCACTGATGCTCGATGGCGGTGTGGAGTGCCGCTTGTCCGTAAGCAGCGCGAAGCACGGCCGAGGCGTCATAGTTATTCTCGGGTTCAGAGACTTGACTCTACACGGCACCTGCGGGGTTTTGTTTTCTGGAGGTAATCATGATTTGGACGATAGTTCTAGCCATCGCCCTGCCGGTGGCCCTGGGTTTTGGCGGTTTTTGGGTCGGGTTGTTTATCAGCCGCCGGGCGGCCCGGCAGCTAATCGCCGCCAGCGAAAAGGCTGCGGGCGAGATTATGGCCAATGCCCGGCAGGAGGCAGAGCGCCTGAGGGAGAAGGCCGAAGCCGATGTCAAGGCGGAGTGGGAAAGGGAGCGGTTGAAGTTCGAGGCGCAGACGACCGCAACCCGGCGGGAGCTGGAACGTCTGGAGCAGAAGCTCAGTGAGCGGGAGTCGTTTCTCGCGCGCCGGGACAGCGTCCTCACCCAGAAGGAGGCGGACCTGATTCGCAAGGACCGGGAGCTGGCAAGCCGGGAGAAACTGGTCCGGGCCAAGATGGAGCGACTCGACCAGCTCATCGAGCAACAGAACTCCCGACTGGAGCGCATTGCCGGACTCTCCTCCGAGGAGGCCCGGCGCGAGCTCTTCCGCAACCTTGAAAGTCAGGCACGGCTTGAGGCAGCCCAGCTAATAAAGGAAATCACCGAGGAGGCAAAGAGCCGGGCCGAGACCGAGGCCAGGGAGATAATCGTCAGGGCAATCCAGCGCTGCGCCATCTCCCATGCCGCAGAGTCCACCGTTTCGGTCGTCAGCCTGCCCTCGGACGAAATCAAGGGCCGAATCATCGGCCGGGAGGGGAGAAACATCCGCACCTTCGAGTCTCTGACCGGCGTCGAGGTAATGATTGACGACACTCCCGGTGCCATCATCATCTCCGGCTTCGACCCGGTCCGTCGCGAGACCGCCAAACTGGCGATGGAACGGCTGGTCTCCGACGGCCGGATTCATCCGGCCCGGATTGAGGAGGTAGTGGCTCGGGCTCAAGCGGAGATGGAGAATATGATAAAGTCGGCCGGCGAGGCGGTGGTGCTGGAGCTGGGGATTGTCGGACTCCATCCCGAGCTCTGCCGGATGCTGGGCCGGCTGCGGTTCAGGACGAGCTACGGTCAAAATGTCCTCCTCCACTCCAAGGAGGTTGCTCACCTCGCCTCACTCATGGCCCAGGAGCTGGACCTGGACCCCGCGCTTGCCAAACGGGCCGGACTGCTGCACGACATCGGCAAGGCTGCAGACCAGACGGTTGAAGGGCCCCATGCCAGGATTGGCGCCGAGCTGGCGAGGCATTATGGTGAGGACGTGATTGTGGTGAATGCCATTGCCGCCCATCACGAGGAGGCACCTTTTGAGTCAGCCTATGCGATTCTCGTGGCTGCAGCCGACAGTATCTCCGGCTCCCGGCCCGGTGCCCGGCGTGAGAGCTTCGAGACCTATATCAAGCGGATTGAGAGTCTGGAAGCGATTGCCGCCAGCTTCCCAGGCGTTGAGAAGGCCTATGCGATTCAGGCGGGCCGGGAAATCAGGGTGCTGGTCGAGCCCGACAAGGTGAGTGACCAGGATATTCACGAGCTGGCGGCCCGGCTCTCGGCTCAGATTGAGAGCGAGTTGAAGTATCCGGGCCAGGTGAAGGTGACGGTCATCCGCGAGACCAGGGCGGTGGGCTATGCCCGTTAGCCGGATTCTTCTGCTGGGCGACATCTGCGGCCAGCCGGGCCGACAGGCAATCCAGCTTTGCCTGCCCGGTCTGCGCCAGCGGCTGGATGTCCACTTCGTGATTGCCAATGGCGAAAATGCTGCGGCCGGCTACGGTATCACCCCGCGGCTTGCCGATGAGCTCTTTGCTTCCGGCGTTGACTGCATCACCACTGGTGACCATGCATTCGACCGGAAGGAGTCCTGGTCCTTCTATGGGACCGAAGCGCGGATTCTCCGGCCGCTCAACCTGCCGGCTGAGGCCCCGGGCCGGGGCAATGCCGTTTATGAAACTCCGGCCGGGCCAATCGGGGTCATCAACCTCCTGGGCCGGGTCTTCATGAAGCCGGTTGACTGTCCGTTCCACCGAGTCCTAGAGGTGCTGGAAGAGCTGAAAGCGGTAACACCGGTGGTGATAATTGACTTTCATGCCGAGGCGACCGCCGAAAAGGAGGCGCTGGGCTGGCACCTGGCGGGCAAGGTGTCGGCGGTGATTGGCACCCACACCCATGTCCAGACCGCCGATGAGCAGATTCTTGCCGACAGCACCGCCTACATCACCGATGCCGGGATGTGCGGGGCGTTCGACTCGGTTCTGGGAATGAAGAAGGAGCTGTCGCTGCGCCGCATCATCGAGGCGGTGCCGGTCCGGCTGGCGGTTGCCAATGGTGATGTCCGCATCAACGGTGTCCTCGTCGAGGTTGACGCAGCAACCGGCCGGGCCCTGACCATCACCCGCATCCAAGAACCGGTTGTTGTGAATGGCGCAGCTGAAAGCACGGAACCGGAATGAGGGAACCGGCGCGGTTTTAGCTGCGGCGCAGAAGGGGCTTCAGGAACCGGCCGGTGTAGCTCTCAGGGCAGCGGACAATCTCTTCGGGCGGGCCGCAGGCGACAATCCGGCCCCCTTCGTCACCGCCCTCCGGTCCCAGGTCAATCACCCAGTCGGCGCACTTGACTACCTCAAGGTTATGCTCAATCACAATCACCGTATTACCCCGCTCCACCAGCCGGTCCAGGACCCCGAGCAGGACCCGGACATCCTCGAAGTGGAGGCCGGTTGTGGGTTCATCAAGGAGATAGAGCGTCCGACCGGTCGCAATCTTTGAGAGCTCGCGCGCCAGCTTGATGCGCTGCGCCTCACCGCCCGAAAGGGTCGGTGCCGGCTGACCGAGCTTGATGTAGCCCAGCCCGACATCGAACAGGAGCCTGAGTTTCCGCTCAACCGGCGGAACATTGGCGAAGAACTCCAGCGCCTCACTGACGCTCATCTTCAGGACATCGCTGATGTTCTTCTGCTTGTAGCGGACCTCGAGCGTCTCCCGGTTGTAGCGCTGCCCCTTGCAGACGTCGCAGGTCACATAGACATCAGGCAGAAAGTGCATCTCCACCTTGATGATGCCATCACCGGCACAGGCCTCGCACCGTCCGCCCGGAACATTGAACGAGAACCGGCCCGGCTTGTAGCCCCGCAGCCGGGCCTCCTTGGTCCGACTGAAGAGCTCGCGAATCGGGCCGAAGGCGTTGGTATAGGTCACCGGGTTGGACCGCGGGGTCCGGCCGATGGGTGACTGGTCAATATTGACAATCTTGTCAATCCGGTCGAGGCCGGTGATGCGGCTGTGCCGGCCCGGCTTCTCTTTGGAGCCGTAGAAGTGGCGGGCCAGCGCCTTGAATAGGGTCTCAGAAACAAGGGTTGACTTGCCCGAACCGGAGACGCCAGTCACGCACACCAATAGGCCCAGCGGGAAATGGACATCGATGTTCTTCAGGTTGTTCTCCCGGCAGCCGTAGACCACGAGCCAGCCCTTCGGCTTGCGCCGCTCTTCAGGCAGGGGGATGGTCTTGCGCCGGGCAAGATAGGCACCGGTCAGCGATTCAGAGCAGGCCATAATCTTCTCAGCCGGACCCTCGGCGACAACCCGGCCGCCGGCATCACCCGCGCCCGGCCCAAGGTCAATCACCCAGTCGGCAGTGCGAATCGTCTCCTCGTCGTGTTCGACAACAATCACCGTGTTCCCCAAGTCCCGCAGCCGCAAGAGCGTCTGGAGCAGCCGCCGGTTGTCTCGCTGGTGCAGCCCGATTGACGGCTCATCAAGAATATAGACCACACCCACGAGGCCTGAGCCAATCTGGGTTGCCAGCCGCACCCTTTGCGCCTCGCCGCCGCCCAGGCTCTCGGCAGTCCTGTCCAGCGTCAGATAGTCCAGGCCGACCGAAGAGAGAAACTCCAGGCGGCGCACCAGCTCCTTGGTCACCTCGCGGGCAATCGCCTGCTCCTTTTCTCCCAGCTCCAGATTCCGGAAGAAACCCAGCGCCTCCTTTACCGACATCCTGGTCACCACGGCGATGTTCTTGTCGCCGATGCGCACCGCCAGGGCCTCGGGCTTGAGCCTTGTCCCCTGACAGGCCGGACAGGGCAGTATTGACATGTAGCGCTCCACCCACTCCCGGCGATAATCCGATTCGGTCTCCTTGTGGATACGCATCAGCCAGGGGACCAGCCCTTCGAACCGGTCCTCCCAAGTGTACTCCCACTCCCCGCTCTCATGCTTGAACTCTAGCTCCTCCTCGCTCCCATAGAGGATTATCCGTCGGACCTGGGCCGGCAGCTCCTTCCAGGGCGTCTCCAGCCGGAACCGGTACTTGCGCGCCAGGGTCGCCAGCTTTGACTGAAACCACTCGCCCCGCTCCCGAACCTCGCCCCAGGGGTCAATTGCACCATCGAGCAGTGAGAGCTCCGGGTCGGCAATCAGCCGGTCCGGGTCTATCTCCATTTTCGTGCCCAGGCCGTGACAGACCGGGCAGGCGCCATAGGGCGCATTGAAGGAGAAGAGCCGGGGCGATATCTCCTCAAAACTGAACCCGCACTCCGGACAGGCAAGAGCCGCCGAGAAGAGCCGGTCCTGGCTCTCTCCCTCCGGCTTTCTGCGTACTGCGACGATGCATAGTCCGTTCCCTTCACGCAGGGCAAGCTCGACCGAGTCGGCCAGCCGCTTCCTGATTTCCGGCCTGACACTCAGCCGGTCAATCACCAGCTCAATCTTATGCTTCTTGTAACGTTCCAGGGCCGGGACCTCATCAATCTCATAAAGCTTTCCGTCGCACCGCACCCGGATGTAGCCCCGGCGCTTCGCCGCGGCCAGGACCTCCCGGTATTCGCCCTTCCGGCCCCGCACCAGCGGTGCCAGAACCATGAGATTGGCATTCTCCGGCTCGGAAAGAATCGCATCAACAATCTGGTCGGTGGTCTGGGATGAGATTGGCCGGTCGCACTTCGGACAGTAGGGCTTGCCGACGCGGGCAAAAAGGAGCCGCAGATAGTCATAGATTTCGGTCACCGTGCCGACGGTCGAGCGGGGATTTCGGGCCGAGGTCCGCTGCTCAATGGCAATCGCCGGTGAGAGACCGGTGATTTTGTCGCAGTCCGGCTTCTCCAGCATCCCCAGAAACTGACGGGCATAGGCCGAGAGCGACTCGATGTAACGGCGCTGCCCCTCGGCATAAATCGTGTCAAACGCCAAAGACGACTTTCCGGAGCCGGAGATGCCGGTAATCACCACGAGCCGGTTCCTGGGGATATCAACATTGATATTCTTCAGGTTGTGCTCGCGGGCACCGCGGACCGAAATCACATCATCTCTCATCGGGATAAAAAAGTATAAACTATTAGCAGGACTGGTCAACCACAAGACGAAGGGGCGGGTTGAGACAGGGGATAGAAAATAGCAACCAGTTCATCAAACAAACCCCGATTCCGGACAGCTATTCTCCCTTTTCTTCGAACTATCCCAAGAAGCCGAGCTACTCTTTTGACTCGGCATTCGGCTCTATTGCGGCCTTAGTCTTCAACCAGCAACAGCGATGGACCTCGAACTATAACCTGCGTTGAATCAAGCACTTAGCTTCAGGATTTTATCAGGCTTTGCCGGAGAACTGATAACGGGAATCGGCTGGAGAGTCACCTGGGGAGTCACTCCCCCAGTGAGTCCGGAGGTGACTGCGATTTTCAGTCCCGAACCGAACCCAGAGGGCAATCGTGAGCTAAGTGCCGGAACCAGAAGGTGATAGAATGCCGACCCCATTCTGGCTGTGAGTTGCTAAGCCAAGTCCCGTTAGAAGCCGGACTTGAACCCTGTTGTCAGTCCGGTAGCCACTGTCAGGCCTAAATCGCTGGTGAGCTGGCAGCTCAGTTGGATGGTCAGGTCGAAGATGAGGGAGACGTTGAACCGCTACCCGGATTCAAGGCTGACCTCTCTTTTTACAGCTCAGGCCTCGGGCAAGATTGAGCAGCACAAGAATCACGAGAAGCGGGCCGAGCAAAAGGGAGTTGGGATTGGTGGCAATGGCTGCCCTGATGTTGCCGTGAAATAGATTGGAAAGTGCCCGGATGGTGCCGCAGCCCGGGCAGAAACCGAAGAGGCGGCGGTTGAGACAGAGCGAGGGGAGACTGGCGAGAAACGAGGGGGGTATGAGGAGAAGGGCAATGATGATGACAAGAAGAGCGAAGGCGGTGACCAGATGGCGCCGGGACAAGCGGTGTCGAGGTCGGGTTACTTTTTGAAGAGCTCCCGTCCCTGGGCGTCCTTGAGTTTGCTGGTGGCGATGAGAATCACATCAATCAGCCACCAGATGCCGCAGCCCCCGGCGGTGAGGAGTTTCACGATGCCCAGGCCGATGTAGCCGAGATAGAACCGGTCGATACCCAGTTGGCCGAGAAAGATGGAGAGGAGCAGGGCGGTGAGCCAGTCCTTCTGCTCACCAGCCTTGACAACGGTTGCCAGCCGAACCCCGCACTTGGGGCAGATTTCGGCCTTGGGGTCGGTCGGCGCGCCGCAGTTCTGACAGAACTTGTTGCCGGCCTGGGGCCGGCTGCCACAGCTCAGGCAGACTTCGGCGGTCTCAGCAACCTCTTTTCCGCAGCTACGACAGAACAAATTTCCTCCTTTTTTGGGCTGGATTGTAACGGGTCTTCAAAGGAAGTCAATGGCAAGCAGCAAAGGATACTGAATTACAAGGGCTTCCGTTTCCAGGGTTCAGAGCCGCAAGAACCCGGAGTGCGGCAAGGGC
>JBDRUJ010000072.1:5679-8369 GCA_039801285.1 Caldifarciminota bacterium | reverse complement strand
AGCCCGATTCCTGGAACAAAGAGCCGGTAGAGCCTGACACCGGCACTCTGCAGCGCATGCAGCTCCCGGTTCCGGGTCATCTGCCCATAAACCACAAACACCGCCAGGAGCAGGCTTACGGGATAGAGCAGGCTCACCGCCGAAGGCAGGCTGTAGAGATAATACCTCAATAGCACCAATAGACTCACCTTGCGGCTGGTGAAATAGGCCAGCTCCTCAAAGAGGTCTATGAGCAGATATATCACCACCACCGAGAAGAGCGCCAGCAATGCGAACCGGACAAGCTCCCGGAGGAGATGGCGGTCAATCACCCTCATGGCATCACATGTCTCATCCTGAAGATTGATCCGAAAAGTGACTTCTCAAAGAACGCTCGGGCAAAAAGCTCCACCACCGGCAGAACCAGGACCAGATTGGGAAGCCACATCCCGACAAAGGCTGAGAGCCTCCCCGAGTCGGCAAAGTTCTGACCGGCAAGCAAAAGCACATAGTAGATGGCAAAGAAAACCAGTCCGACGATGAAACCCGTCCCGATTCCGCCCCGGCGCAGAAGCACACCAAGGGGAGCGCCGAAGAGCAGAAAGAAGAAACAGGAAAAGGCCAGGGACAGTCGCTTCTGGAACTCCGCCGCAAACCGATTTGCCTCGAGCCGCTTGTAACGGAGCCTGGTCTCAGCCTCCTTGAGCCGGAACTCAGTCACATCGGACTCAGGTCGGGGCGCCTTCTGCTGGAGGCGCACCTTGACCGCCTCTTCCTTCATCGCTCTGAACTCCTTCTGAACCCGCGCAACCTCAGCCCAGAGCTGGGGAAGACGCATCTCCTGGTCGCTGCGGTACTCCCGGTCCCGGCGCACCAGTTCGTCGTCGGTCAGGACATTGATGACATGCCGTTTGAACGAGAGCCGGCGGTAGTTCTGCTCTTGGGTCAATTCGTGAATCTCACCGTCATAAAGAGTCAGAATCAGATAGCGGTCGTCTGGGGTGTAGGCAATATTGCCCCTCGGTGCCGTGACAAACGCCGGCGTTCCCCGAGCTGAAGCCCGCTCAAAGATGACCACATTGCTCACCGTTGAGCGCCGCTCGTCAATCGTCCCGATGTAAACCATATAGCCCGGAAAGTCGTCCATGAACACCCGCTCGCGGATGCGCAGTGCCGGCTTCTTACGGGCAACATCGGTCAGCAGGTTACGCACCTTATGCTGGGCCTCGGGTACTACATACCCGTTGAAGAAGACCATGATGGGCAGCAGAACTGCACACAGCACCGCAGCCGGTGCCAGCAGCCTGATGACCGGAATCCCCGCGGCCCGGACGACTCTGATTTCGTTGTCCTGAGCCATACGACCAAATGCCACCACCCCGCCAATCAGGCTGCCCAAGGGCGCGCAGACACTCACCACAAAAGGCAGCGACAAAAGGGCAATCTCTCCAACCACTGCTACCGGCACCCCCTTGCGTACCAAAAGGTCGGCCAAGAGGAACAGCCGGTCCATCAGCAGCACAAATGCAAGTATCACAATGGCGAACAGAAACGGCGGAACAAACTGCCGCAGGGTATACCGCTGAAGAAGCGTCACCAGCACATCTTAGCCCCATCTCCGACCAAGTCAATGCGGCGCTGTTCCTCGGAAATAATCTGCCCGAAACGGGCCTGATTTGACCACCTTTCTCCTGTCCGCTACAATCAGCCGTGCGATTTCTCACACTCCTCATTCCCATCCTTGCCCTTGCCGAGTCGCCTGATGTGCAGGTCTTGCGCTGGATAAGCCCGGACAGCTCAAAACCTAGGACATTCCACGACTGGCGGGCTTCGCTTCCTCCCTCCTCAGCGTGGAGCGTGAAGCGTATCGCCTCAGACGGCCACTCCTTTGACGACCGGGTTGACGTCCTTGTTGAGGCTGGGCTGCTCCCGTCACTCCAGGTTGATATTGATACCCTGTTATCCGACCTGGCAAATGCCGGCTATGCTGCTCGGGCCTTTTCAGTATCCGGCAGCTCTCCCGAGTCACTCAAGGCCTTCCTGAAGGCCGAATATGACTCGGGACTGGTTGCTGCCACGCTCGTCGGCGATCTGCCCGTTGCCTGGTTTCAGCTGATTGACGACTGGAACAACAATGGCCGCCGCGACCCGGATGAAGGCTACGAGGAGTTTCCCTGCGACCTCTACTTCATGGACCTTGACGGTCTCTGGCAGGACAACTGGGTCCGCTACGACACCTTTGACTCCTTGATTCCGGGCCAGGACTCAATCTACGACACCCATGCCGGCAACCTGGAACCGGAAATCGGCATCACCCGGCTCTACGCCTCAACCATCGGCCCGCAGGATTCACTCATCCGGAGCTATCTCCGACGCTGCCACCGCTATCGCACCGGCCAGCTCACCGTGACCGACCGCGCCCTGGTCTATATTGACGATGACTGGACACCGTGGGCTAACCAGTGGAACGGTCATGTCGGCTATCTTTACTCGGAGCGGGTCTTCATCGCCGATTCGGAGCAGACCCGGGTCCGGGACTACAAGCCGAGGATTGACACCGCCGCCTACCAGTGGATTCAGCTCTGCTCCCACTCCTGGCCCGGCGGCCACGCGATGAAATTCAACCATGGTCAGAGCTGGGACTGGTTCTATGCCGATACCATTCCACGCATCAACCCCGAAGCCTGCTTCTACAACCTCTTCGCCTGCTC
>JBDRUJ010000072.1:0-5669 GCA_039801285.1 Caldifarciminota bacterium | reverse complement strand
GGGGCTATTGCGGTGGCCGGTATGTCTTTCAGACGAGTAACGGACTCGGGGCAATCGGCTCAACCAAGACCGGCTCGATGCTTGAATTTCAGGACTACTATCTGCCGCTTGCCAATGACGCCACGCTTGCCAGTGCCTTCAGAAGCTGGTTCAGTCAGCAGGCCCAGGGTGGTTTTGAGCCCTGGGAGCGTTCCTGGTTTTACGGCATGACGCAGATTGGCGAGGCAATGCTCAAGCCCAGACTGCAGGTTGCGGTTGAGGAGCAGGAAACAAAATGGAGACGACCCGTTACCGATTGGATTCGTCTGCGCTCCTCATTGGTCCGGGACAGGCTGGCAATTGAGATGCTCCAACCCGAACCATCAACGGCCATCCGGATAGCCGACGCTGCGGGCCGCATCCTGTTATCCCTTTCGGCGAACAGGGCGGCTCCCGGCTCTGACCTCATCAATCTGGATGTCAGCTTTCTGACACCCGGTACCTATTTTATCCTAGCCGATAGCCCAACGGCATCCCGACGACTGCCGTTCGTGCGCATCCCTTAGCCGACCTTTCGAACCGGGCCGATTCTAGATATTGTTGTAGCGGGCAATCCGGAGGACCCCCAGAAGCTCGCGGAAGGCGCCAAAGTAAAGCACCTGGCTTGCCATCCAGGAGCGGTGGACCGCATCGACAAACTGGGCATTGCGTGCGCCCAGGGCGATAAAGAGCGTCCGCATCACCGCGTGGCCGACAACAAACCCGCACACCACCCCAAAGGCCGCGGCCAGAATGTAGGAGAACCCGCCGAACCCGAAAGCGAAGAACCGATTGAGAAATGTGGCAATCATGATGGCAAGGATGGCGAAGATGAGAAAGGAACCGGCAAAGCAGAAGGTATAAGAGAAATTGGTCAGGTTATGGAGGGGAATGAAAATCTTCGTTGCTCCGACCAGCGCCGCAACCAGAAGAGCGGTCTCATAGAAGACCTGAGATAAGTCGCGGACGCCACGGAGCAGTTGAATTGCGGCGGTGCTGGCAACAAGGCTGATGGCCAGGATGTCAACCCAGTTGAACTTCATCGCAGCTCGAATCCCCGCTTACTGCTGGCCCTCCTGTCTTGGCCGCTTGAAGAAAAGGATGGCGCGGGTAATGATGCCGCTGTGTTCCGAACCGCTGGTAACCGCTACCAGCTCCCAGCCCTCCTTGCCCAGGTCATTCACATAGGCCTCAACACCTTCCATGGTGTTGCGCGCCTTGGGCTCGCCAGGGACCTGGACTCCCCAGCGGGCCATCTTCAATATCGGGCTGAGGTTGATGTCAATCTGCAGAAACTTATATTCCCATCTGGTCAATGCTGCTCCTTTTTCTATATCCTATTCACCAATACCAATTCGTCAACATCCTCTGTGGATACTGTGAATGGACAACGACAATATCATCTGGTCCTGCCACAAGGGGAATGTCGGATTGGGCTTTGACGGCCCAAGACACCACGGGTTTGAAAGCCGCCTCTTTTCTGTCATTCCGCACAGGCGGGAATCTATACCTGGATTCCTGCTTCCGCAGGAATGACAGAGGGTGCAGGATTGACCGTTCCTCTGGTCACTTTGCGGCGCTTGCAATGACCAACAGGGGTTGGTATGACTTTTCGCTGTTGTTTGACACATCCTCCTTGACAGCGGGCTTTGATTGGGCAATATCCCTGAAAGATGACTGCTGATGGCCTGTTGAGAGTTGTGACCCGCACTTATCGACCGGATGTTGCCGGAATAACAGCGGAACTCCATCGGCATGGCTGGGCTGAGGCAAATGCCGGGAACTTCTCCATCCGGTTGGCTGACCCTCCGCGCTTTACCGGCAGGATTATCAACCTTCCGGGCCACTTTGCCGGCCTTGCCCGTCAGGTGATTCTGATGAAGCGAGCCGGTGCCCGGATGAGAGACATTGCCCGGAGACCGGAGTCGGGCGTCTGTCTTCTGAAAATCGGGCCTGATGGCACAAAAGGTCAAATCCTGCCCCCGGACGCAATCCCGACCAGCGAACTGCCTTCCCATCTTGCCAGCCACGAACTCCTTATCCGGCAACGACCTGAGCAAAATGCCCTGCTCCACACCCATCCGACCGAACTGATTGCCCTCACAGATGCTGTTCGCAGCCCAGCCAGGCTCCTTGAGCTGCTGGCCGGTGCCCATGCGGAATCACAAACAGTAATGAGGCGGACCGGGATTGTCGGCAGGTTCAATCCCGGAACCACAAGGCTTGCCCAAGCCACCGCCCGAGCTCTCTTGCAACACGATGTTGTAATCTGGCCCGGTCATGGTGTGATTGCCGCCGGTCATGACCTCAGGTCGGCACTGGACCTGATTGAAATCCTGAACAAACTAGCAACAATTGCCCTTCTCCGCCTGCGAATATGAAACCCAGAACCAGAG
The DNA here is from genome assembly GCA_039801285.1 of Caldifarciminota bacterium. GTDB lineage: Bacteria > Hydrothermota > Tepidihabitantia > Tepidihabitantales > Tepidihabitantaceae > JBDRUJ01. The sequence goes on along the minus strand of JBDRUJ010000072.1, from coordinate 3,255 downwards.
GTGAGCTCCTGAAGCGGGGACGCTCCCTAAAGGGCTGGAATTCGCCTGACGGTATTGAGACATTCTACGAAGTTCGCTCGCGCGACTCGCAGCTCCCGCCCGAGGAGTTTGCCCGGCTGCCGAGAAGGCCGGTGCATATCGTCCTCGATAACCTGCGCAGTGCCTTCAATGTCGGCTCAATCTTCAGGCTCGCTGACGCCATCCGGGCTCAGGAGGTGGTCACCTGCGGCTACACCTGCCATCCGCCTCATCATAAGCTGGAACAGACCGCACTTGGTGCGACCGAATCGGTCCCCTGGCGCCACTTCCTTGAGACGACCGATGCCCTGACCGAACTCCGGAAAAGTGGTGTGGCGATTGTCGGCGTCGAGACGGTCGCGCAGGCTGTCCGATTCCACCGGTTTGAGTGGCGTTTTCCGGCTGCGATTGTCCTCGGGAACGAGGCGCTGGGACTGTCCCCATCGGTCTTGAAGTTATGCTCCGCCATTGTGCAGATTCCGGTATTCGGCTACAAGAACTCAATCAATGTCGCTGCCGCTTGTGCGGTTGTCCTTTATGATATTGCCCGTCAGGCCGGCTGGCTTGATGAGCCCGAGACCGGCCGCTAATCAACCGGTCGGTTTCTGGGAATATGCGACTTCAGGACAGGACGGTGGTATAGTCCTACCCCGACAACATAACGTTGCCATCTTATCAGCACAAAACCGTCTTCGACATCGGCATCAATCCGAATCTGACTCCCATTGATGAGCTCAGCCGCCTGCTCGGCCGTCACATCTATCAGATTCCGGCGGGCATAGCGTCCGAAAAGCTGCATCGCCCAGGTTGTCGGCTTGATGGAGCGGGGAAATATCCTCAAGAGCCTGATGCCCCGGCGCAAAGGCCGCACCTCATCAAACTGCAGCGCCTCCCTCGTGCCGATGAATACCGTCTCCTGCTCGGCCCGAGTGGCGAACTGCTCAAACACCTCGGCCGGGATGCCGAAGCGGCTCTCAAGAACCCTGAGGTGGTCTCTCATCCCGTTTCTTGATTAGTGCCACAAAGAAGGCCTCGGTATCATTGTCCTGGGGCAGAATCCTCCGGCACCGGCTGACACCTTCGGGAAACACTGTGCCACTCCACTCGGTCAGGGCCGGTCTCGTCACCAGCCCCGGCAGTTCCACCTCGACCACCTCGGCATCGGGATGGCGACTCAGCAGGTGAGCAACAACCCCTTCGTTCTCCTCCGGTGCCACCGTGCAGGTGGAATAGACCATCATGCCACCAGGACGGAGCGCCTGGAATCCGGCACAAATCAGCCCCTGCTGCAACCGGCTGAACCGCTCGATTGCCCGGACTGACCAGCGGGCCAGTGCCTCGTTGCTCTTACGGATTGTCCCTTCTGATGAGCAGGGCGCATCAACCAGCACCCGGTCACAACTTCCCGCAATGAGTTTTGCCAGACTCACCCCCCCCATCCGGCAAACTGCAACATTCAGGCAGCCGGCCCGGTCAATGTTGCCGATGAGGCCACGAATCCTCTGGGGCGAAGGGTCATTGGCAATCAAGAGACCGGTGTTCTCCATCATCGCTGCCATCTGCGTTGTCTTGGAGCCGGGTGCGGCTGCAATATCCAGAACCCGCTCCCCTGGCCTGGGACCGAGAACCAAGGGCGGCACCATCGAAGCCGCCTCCTGAATGTAGAACAGACCGAGAAAATGGGCAAGCCTTCTTCCCAAACCGGCACCGTTATTGACGCTGAAGGCGATATCACACCACGGCAGCGGCTCAAGACCGGCATCGGCAAGGAGCTCACAAACCTCCTCCCTGGTTGCCTTGATGGTATTTACCCTGATTGTCCGTTTCAGGGGCCGGCACATGGCGTCAAGAAAGGAGTCGAAGTCGGGAATGAACTGTCCATACCGGGTTATGAACTCTCTCGGAAAGCGCCGTGACAGCCTCACCACTCCGGTCAGTGAAGCCCTACCGACCACCGCTCAAGCCTGCGCAGTGCCTCAAGCCTCTCGCGGTTGCCGAGCTTCGCCTCTCTGATGCCCTTCTCCAAAAAGGATATTGACCGGTCGTATTCGGTCCGGTTCACAGGATAGGGATAGCCATCCTTGCCGCCCAGGGCAAATGAATAGGTTACCGGGTCGCGGAACGAAAGCTCGGCGCCATGCACAACCTCGCCAATCAGCGCCAGCGCCCTGATTGTCTTCGGTCCGACTCCAGGCACGAGCAGCAGTTCGGCAAAGTCCTCCGGCGGTCTTTCATAGGTGGCAAGCAGGGTCTTCTTCAGATGGGTGGGCGAGATGTCCGATTCGAGAATGGAGTGGCGCTCGGGCAGCTTCAGATTTCTGATTCGGGACAGTTCGGCTATTGTCCTATCCGGGTTCTGGGCTGCAATCGTTACCGATGCGGCGCGGGCCGATTCAGCCTCCTGTGCCACCATGTTGAGAGTCGCGCCCTTGTGGTCACAGGCAATCGCCTTGTGCGGCTCCTGGACAAAACTCTTCAGCCCTTCTGACAGCCAGTGATATCTCCTTGCCCAGCGGGTCGCTGGGTTCATCCCCTGCTGGACAACCGTCCATTCGCCACTGCTGGTGGCAATAAAGACATGATGGTAGATTGAAAAACCGTCCTGCAGTGCCGCCGAATCAACCTTGGCACTAAGCCGGCTCGCCCTGACCAGCCTTTCGCCATCAAGCCCGAAACGGTCTGAAAAGTTCCGGATTTCTGATGGTGTCCTCCGCGATGCCGCACCCTTCCCTCCGCAGATGAACAGCCCCAGTTGCTTCTCCTCACCTCTGATTGCCTCCTTCAGGGCACCACACACGGTTGTGGTAACCCCTGACGAGTGCCAGTCAAATCCCAGAACACAGCCCAAGCTCTGAAACCAGACCGGGTCGGATAGCCGGCGCAAAAGCTCCTCGGGCCCGTAATCTGAGACCACAATCTCGGTGACCGCCCTTGCCAGCCTGGTCATCCGCTCAAACAGCCACCTCGGGGCCGAGCCCCAGTGCAAAGGCAATTGTGCTCCTCCGCTGCGCATCACCTCCATTCTAAGAGCCGCCTTTTGCCGGTCAAGGCTAACTGGCATCACACCCCGCGACCGTCAAAATCGGGAGTGAACTCGCTGGAAGCCGAAGAGAGCTCTTGACAGTAGCCCTCCTCAAAACCCAGTTTGAGGAAGTGTTCCCGGACCTCCTGATATTCAGATGGCCGGAGCCGGCGGTTCATGCCGGGAAGTTCCTGGGCGCGATAGGCGGGATGAAA
>JBDRUJ010000071.1:2186-8402 GCA_039801285.1 Caldifarciminota bacterium | reverse complement strand
GGGGAACTTCGGTCGGATGATTGACATGCTTCAGTTCTTTTCCCAGGAGAGCCTCTACGGCCTCTACCCATTCTTTGGCGAGAAGTACGGGATGGTGGCGGTCTATCCATTTCCCTGGGGTGGGATGGAGCATCAGACGATGACCACGATTCACCGCTCCTGGGCGCGCAACGGCTCGGACAACGGGATTGCCCATGAGCTCTCCCATCAGTGGTGGGGTGACATGGTCACCTGCCTGGACTGGCGGAACATCTGGCTCAATGAGGGGTTTGCAACCTATTCGGACGAACTCTATGACTATCATCAGAACGGGCTAGGTGCTTTTCTTGCGCGGATTCGTTCTCGTGCCCAGGACTACTTTGACGAGGAGACGCAGGACCCGCACCCCATCTACAACCCGCCACCAGGACATGAGTTCGACTGGGGCCACTCCTACTGTAAGGGCGCCTGGGTTCAGCACATGCTTCGCTATCTTGTCGGCGACACCAGCTGGGCCCATCCCGGGCTCTTCTTCCGGGCGCTGCGGGCCTATGGCGACAGCTTCCGCTACAAAAATGCCAATACTGAGGACTATCAGCGGATTTTCGAAAGGGAGACCGGCCTGGTCCTTGACTGGTTCTTCAATGAGTGGGTCTATCAACTCGGCTATCCCAACTACCGAGTCGGCTGGCAGGGCCGTGAGGTTAGGGATGGCTGGGAGGTGGTGATTGACCTGGCGCAGGAGAACATGTCCGGTGCTCCCGAGACATTTCACATGCCGGTTGAGGTGCGGGTGCGATTCGCCACAGGCGACACCCTGATTCGTTATCCGGTCACCGCCAACCCCCAGCGGAACATCTTTCCTGTCCGGGCCGAGCCGCTTGAAATTGAGTTCGACCCGAATGAGTGGCTCCTAGACGAGCACACGGTGGCGGTAGGCGTTGGTGAACTTCCCGGTTCAATCTGTCATGCCGCGCCGATATTCAGACTTCTTCCAAACCCGTGCCGGCTCGGCCCTGAGCAGCAGGTCCAAATCCTTTATGAGCCTTCCGGACTCCGCCCGCTTCATCTGGAAGTATTTGACCCTGCCGGCCGGTTGATAAGACGGCTGACGGCCGGCCCCGCTTCAGCCCTCTGGGACCTGACTGATGATGCCGGACACCGGGTAGGCCCGGGAGTCTATCTTGTTCGACTTGCTGGGCCGCGCCGACTCTCCTCCAAACTGGTGGTCAGCGACTAGCGATAGGTCCGGAAGGTGTCGCCGGCAACGGTGTAGAAGTCGGGATAGACCCTTATCCAGATGTCACCTTGAACAATCCGACCCCGGCCCCTCGGGATTTCGTCGCTGCCGGTGGTATTGGTCTGATAGAGCCTGCGGTCGCGCCGGGTCAGACGGTTGATTGTCCGCTGGCTGGGCAGACTATCTTGATTGGGCCCGACCGAGATTATGGAGACAACCGGGTCGGCCTGTTCCTGCATCACATAACTCACCGACTTGTCACTGCCGAAGTTACCAATGACCAGCACCTCAATCTCATCAGTGGCATCGGTCAGCCTTGTCCCGAGGTCGGGCCGGAAGGGCGTCGCAACACCCAGCAGGTCACTGGGAATCAGCATGTCGAAGCTCCCCCAAGAGAGGAGCAGGGCGATGCTTTTGTCCTGCTCGGCAATGACCCGGACCGGCTTTGAGCCGATAACCCGGCCATTGACCGCACAGCAGGTGATGGTGAGCTCGCCCAGCTTTATGACCTGACCGAGCCGAATCTTGGTCCGGCGCTTGCCTACCGCCGCAACATATTCGGCAAACTCATCGGTAGGGGAAGCCGAACCCCGGTCCAGACTGCGGAAGAGAATTCCCTCCTCGCCACCCAGGTGTCGGACGATTTCATCCAGACCGCCAATCCGCTCCGGGGTGTAATTGGTGGCGATACAGTAGTCAAGCTCTGTGATGCCGAGGCTGTCGAGAACCGGACAGACCTCATTGGCTCCGGCAAACGTCGGCCCCCCGTCAATGAGACAGGTGTGCTGGTCAGGCGTCCTGACGAGTATGGAATGGCCGTGGCCGACATCAAAGACGACAATCTCCACCGGATTCAGTGGCTTCGGAACCTGACATCCGAGCTGGACAAATGCAACCAGTCCAGCGATAAGATACAACATTTTCACCCTTCCTCCCGATTCACAATATATACTATTATATTCAACAAGCCATCAGAGTCAATTACAGTGGAAAAAAGTTACGATAGGAATCTATATGCCATCGGATGGATTCCTGCTTACGCAGGAATGACAGCGGGGGGCAGAACCTGCTGGAGTTTACCCCTGCGAAGGCAGGAGCAGGAATGACAGAGGGATTTGGTATGACCTTTTCGCTGTGGTTTGACATTCCGAATGGAGACAGCATTGCTTGACTGAAGTGTTTTGTCAGGCTGTAATTGCTGTGAGACTAAACCGGTGCAAGGAACCGAAAGGGCCTGCCTTGAGCGGAGCCGAAAGGAGGAAAGAGTTCAAAGATTCGGATTGGTTGTCGGGCTTGTTGCCGTTGGTCTCTCTCTGGTCTATGGCGGCTGGAGGCCACGGTTTGAGACTGTAGAGGCAGATAGTGGGCGCCGCCTTTCTGAGGATGAGGTCATGGGGCTAGTCAATCGGTTTCGGGAGATTAAGGAGGTGATACTTGGGCCGGCGCTTGATGATACCACCATTGAGTGGCTGAAGCGAAGCTATTCTTTATGTCTCCGTTCTGCAGAAATTACCGAATTGTCCCTGCCGCTCCTCCGATCGCTCTTCCCCGGTGTCTCATTCTATGTCGTGCCCCATGTGTATACAACTGCACGTCGCAAGAGCCTGATTGCGGTCAGAGAAAGCACGGTTTATAAGGACGTGGTCTATGGCTTCAACCGGCTGCTGTTGGACCAGGGGCTTGAGGTGAACGACAAAAACATCCTCGAGCTGGCAAGGGCGTTTGTGGTAATAGCATTGATGGACCGATATGGCAGAATCCCAGAAATCACCTTCCTGGAAGGGAGGAGGATAAGGGAGAGAATAAGCGGTGTTTCTTATGAAGCCAAGTTGACCGTGAAAATCAACGACCAGATTGAGGAGTGGCACTTTGATATGAGTTACAGTCAATTTGGAGTAATATCGCGAGGAAATAATAAAGGTCTCATCAAGCAGTACGATTTACCGATATTTGAGAAACCGCCTGAGAAACGAGGGGATTTAGACTTGGTGCCCCGAATAAATGTTGCTACCACACCATCGAGTGATGCCTATGTGGAATGGGAGAACGATACGACACCTCATTATTATCTGATAGTGGCCACAAACGGACAGGCGACCGGTTATAAGGTGAAGTTTGAACTCTCCGGCTTCCCGCCAAATGCGAGAAATGTGTATTTAAGGGTTATCGATTCTATCTGGGCTGGGGTAAGATTATTCACCCGGGTAGATATTTAATGATTCAGGAGAGGGTGTTTCTTATGGAGACCATCAACAGAATCAACGGGGATATGCAAAGTTGGTGCTGGTTTTGCTGATACCCTGGATCCATTGCCAACATATCGAGATACTACGAAACCTCGCAAAGAGCTCACCCTTGAGCGGGTGGTGACGGGGAGGTTTCAAATGGCCTTGTTTGATAGCGGTAAGAGCTGAGGCGCAGCCTTTTTTCGCCGGTGACCAACCCGGTTCTTGACCGGAGTCGCTTCCCAGATATCTTGATAAAGAGATGGCAATGCCCAGGCATTATGCCCGGCCGCTGAAGGAGTTTGTCACCTATCTTGTTGAGGAACGGCGCTACTCCCACTACACCGCACGGGCCTACGAGACCGACCTGGAGCAGTTTTTTGACTACTGTGAGGAGCGGCTTGGTGCCAAACCCCTAGCCCGAATCACCAGAGAAGACATCCGGGACTTCCTCGGCTCGCTTCTGGGCTACGGCTACGAGCGGGCGAGCGCCAGCCGCAAGCTCTCCGCGGTGAAGTCGTTCTTCCGGTTTCTGGTTCGGACCCACGTCATCCCAGCCAATCCGACCAAAACCGTCAAGGGGCCGAGTGTCCCGAAAAGGCTGCCCGGTTTTCTTTCCCAGTTCCAAGTGGCTCAGGCACTGGAGTCCTACGGCGAAAGCGAAACGGAGCTCCGTGATATTGCCATTGTGGAGACACTCTACGGCTCAGGCCTTCGTGCCGCCGAGCTGGTCGGGCTCAACCGCTCCGACATTGACTTCGAGAATGAGACCATCCGGGTCCGGGGCAAAGGGGGCAAGGAGCGCATCCTGCCCCTGGGCCGAAAGGAAAGGGAGGCGCTGGAACGCTACCTGGCACAGCGGCGGCACAGGGATGCCGAACCGGTCTTCCTCAATCGGGCAGGAGGCCGGCTCACCACCAGAAGTGTCCAGAAGATTGTCAACCGCATGCTCAGCCGGGTCGCGGGTGTGACCGCAACCAACCCCCATGCCCTGCGCCACGCCTTTGCCACCCATCTCCTGGAGCGGGGCGCCGACCTGCGCGCCGTCCAGGAGCTTCTGGGCCACGCCTCACTCGCCACAACCCAGGTCTATACCCATCTCACCGTCGAGCGGCTGAAGCGGGTTTACGATAAGGCTCATCCCCGCTCCGGCGCCACCGACTAGACGAGTCTGATTCTGTGGCCGGGTAAACGTCGGCCCTTCCAGCGGCTCTTGCGCAAGACTGCCAAGAAGAGTGAGGTGATACCGATGGCGGAAGCAACTGTTGTTGTTATCGGATAGAGAAAAGGCACGGTCAGCGGCAGCTTCATCTTACCGGCGGTTATGACCCAGATGACAAATGACAACCCCACTGTGGTAACTGCCGCCCAGAATTGAGCGCCGAATTCGCCTCTGATTATGAGAGAACCGGCAGTCAGCAGCGGGTGGTAGGTAATGACCAGCATCCAGAACCAGACAAAGAGCGCCGGAAGAAGCCGGTAATCAAATATCGCAAAGAAGTTCTTGCTGAAGCCGCGCCAGGCTGACAGAAAGCCGTCATACATCCTGGTTGCGGCGAGACCGGTTCCATCAATCAGTCGCCATTTCATTCCAGCCCCTTTTATCAGGCGACTCAACGCCAAATCCTCGGCCGCCTCCTCTTTTACTGCCCGGTGACCGCCAATCATTTCGTAGGCATTCCGCGAGAAGAGGAGAAACTTGCCGTTTGCGGCAACTAATGCCTTAGAACGACGCCAGATTTGCGCAATGCCCAGCGGGAGAATCGCCATTATTGACCACAAGAGAAACGGAACGGTAATCTGCTCGCCCAAACTCGGCACAACATTTCTGACGATGGCGGTGAGCATATCGGCATTACTTTCTTCCAACATCGCAACCGCCGCGCTCAGCGCGTAGGGTTGGAAAACCGTATCAGCATCGGTGAAAAGCATTAGCTCCCCCCGGGCGCGCTGCGCGAGCTGGTGGCACGCCCAGTTCTTGCCGGTCCAGTCATCAGGAACCGGAGCGCCGTCAATCACCTGCAACCTTTCGGAAGCGATGCCGGCCAGGATAGTTCCGGTCCTGTCTTGAGATTGGTCGTTGAGGACTATCACCTCAAATTCAGGATAGTCCTGTCCGAGCAGTGAATTGACGCAGGCGCCGATTGTCGCCGCTTCATTACGCGCCGGCACGAGAATTGAAACCCGGCGGGGGGGTCCGAGCGGCTGGTGTCTCTTGGGTCTCTGTAATAAAAAGGAGTTACTCACCGCAATCATAAGCTGGACAGTCACGAAGATTAGAATCCGGTAGCTGTCCAAGAAGAAACTACCAAGACTCATCAGTGGCCCAGTGCCGAGCGGTGCTTGCCCGCCACAATCAGTCCGGTCAAGAGTGCCGCAAGCGTGAGCGCCGCGGAATTGAAAGTCAGGGTAACAAGCGCCATCATCCCCAACAGCGCTAAAACCACACAGACCCCATCCTCTTGGACACCAAGAACAACCTTGGTCACCAGGAGAATCGCACCCATCAGAACCGGCACCTGCCAGAGCGTAATTCCCGACCAGACGCCGAATGTGACCGCAAGGGCCTTGCCTCCCCGGAACCTGAGCCAGGGTGAAAAGGCATGGCCCAGGACCGGTGCAATAATCAGGGCGGTTAGGGCAACCCCTGAGATATGGAGATGCCAGTAGCCGAAGGCGACCGGCAATGCGCCCTTCAGAAAATCGAGCACCAGTCCCGCCAGTCCGACAACAGGACCGGCCGCCTTGAATGCGTTGACCGCGCCGGGATTG
>JBDRUJ010000071.1:0-2176 GCA_039801285.1 Caldifarciminota bacterium | reverse complement strand
CGGCCCCGCAAGAGTCCCAGCCAGAACGAGAACATCAGGGAGCCGCTCAGAAAGCCGGCAAGGGGTAAAAGGATGGCAATCAAGATGCTACGGTTCATTGTTCAGTTTCAGCCGATAGCCGGAGTAAACATCCTCTATCTCAAGCCGCCTGTGCAGGAGCTCTTTGAAGACTTTTAGCCGTAAATCCATCTTCATTGAGAAACGGCAGGGCAACCAGAACCCCTGGACCGGTTGGTAATCGAGTATCATCTGGGTATTGCGGATAACAAACGGCAGTTGGGCGGGCGAAAACTCCAGTCGCATGACATCATAACTCTCGGCCCGAACATAGCCCAAGCCACGCAGGTGCCGGTCGTCGGCCCGCGTCGGAAAGAATTTTATCACCCAGCACTTTCGCCGTTTACCCGCGCAGTTCCGAGAACCTCATACTCGTATTCTCTTCGTGTTGCTACCGCGAAGGGCATGCGTGATTTCCGGGCAATCAGCCCCTTGCGTAGAAGCTCCTGACAGACCTGCCGCCGCCTTTCCTTCGTCACCTGCCGGCCATCAACGGTTGCGCTCAGAAAGAGATGCCGCTGCTCATCGTAACCTGTCATCAGCACCCGGCGGACACAGCCCAGGTTTCGGTTTCTCCTGGTAAGGCTGTCGAACTCGCCATAGCGGAAGTCGGCCCGATAATCAACGCTGCGAGCTGGCGGGCAACCTCCGCCTGACGCTCGAAAACCTTTTCAATCACATCGTTGTCGGCAAGGGAAGCAATCAGCACCAGCACGGCCCATTTCATTGCCCAAGATTATCCCGTTGCCCGCCCCCTTGTCAAAAGTCACAAACGCGGCGGCTGAAAACCGTGGGCGAATGCGACTCAGGACAACGCCATGCGCAATTGCCTTGAGACTCTTTTCTGATAATCTTTCATTATGGACGAAGTCAGACCGGTTGTCCTCTTTTCCCGCTGTCTGGGTTTTGAGGCCTGCCGTTATAATGGCGAGATTGTCCGCGACGATTTTGTCGAACGGCTGAAGGGGTTCGTTGAGCCGCTAACGGTCTGTCCCGAGACGGCAATCGGCCTTGGAGTGCCGAGGGAGCCGCTCCGGATTGTCTATCATGCCGACCGGCCGCGGTTGATTCAGCCGGCGACCGGCAAGGACTGGACCGAACCGATGGCCGCCTTTGCCCGTTCCTTCCTCAGGGGGCTGAAGGAGATTGACGGATTTGTCCTGAAATCCCGCTCACCATCCTGTGGAACCCGGGATGTCAAGTCTTATAGTGAAGAGGGCAATCTGCCTCCGGCGGTTGCCCGCCGGGGCCTTTTCGGCAATGCGGTAATGACCGCCTATCCTGACAAACCGGTTGAGGATGAGGGCCGGTTGAAGAACTTTCTTATCCGCGAGAGTTTTCTCTGTCGGCTCTTTGCCCTTGCCCGTTTCCGTCGCCTCCGCACCAATCCCAGCATGGCAGCGCTCATTGAATTCCACGCCCGGTACAAGCTCCTGCTTTTGGCGTACAATCAGACGGCACTGCGGCAGTTGGGCCGGATTGTCGCCAATCATGACCGGCGTCCGCTGCCGGAGCTGCTCGACGCCTACGAACCACTGCTGGCGCAGGCACTTTCCCGGCCGCCCAAATACAACAGTGCCGTCAACGTCCTGCAGCATGCCTTCGGCTATTTTTCCAATGGACTGAGCGCCAACGAAAAGAGGTTCTTCCTTGAGACAATTGAGAGTTACCGCACCGGAAAACTCCCCCTGAGCGTGCCGGTCGGCCTAATCCGTTCCTATATTGTCCGCTTTGACGAACCCTACCTTGCCGGGCAGTATTTCTTCAACCCCTATCCGCTGGAACTCGTGGATATTGCCGATTCGGGAAAGGGACGGAATCGCTAGGTGCGCATCGGCTATCCCTGCATCAACCTTTCGCTTGAATGCCGGGGAACCAGGACCTTCCGCCTCCGCTCCTATTCTGCCCAACGGTTGAAGGCAACCCTGGCAAGCAACCTCGCCTGTTTGCAAGAAACAATTGAATGGAACATCAGACACAACCTGCTTTTCTTCCGCATCAGTTCGGACCTGGTGCCGTTTGCCTCCCACCCGGTCTGCAGATTTCCCTGGCAGAGGGTCTTCCAGCACGAGTTTCGAATTATCGGGGACCGGATAAAAAATGCGGGCATGCGCATCTC
>JBDRUJ010000070.1:438-8427 GCA_039801285.1 Caldifarciminota bacterium | reverse complement strand
AACATGCCGAGGAGAGCAAAGTGGAGCTTTCGAAAATGAACCATTCTAACCTCTGCTTGATTACATAATGCACAACCTCTGGCTCAAAGTCATGTCTGACATCACCATAATCCTAAAAAAAAACACCTTCTGTCAAGCATTTTTTCGTTCCTTGCAGGAAGCCCTCGTCAGCTTGCCTTCAGTTCCGGGTTTCACCGCCAGAGTGTGCCACGAGTCGCCAGAGATGTCATAATAGTAGAAATCAGGGGTCTTGGGGCCTTTGAGAAACCGGTTCACTTAGTAGGGCTGGGCGGCGGCAGCGAAGAAAGTCGGCACACGGCTCTCGGATTTGCTGGGGACATCTAGGTTTTCGCTTTCTTTCCGGCCGCGGGCAAAACGACTGTCCTTCGCCATAGTCAATTTCTACTCCAAATCCAGCCACGTGTCAAGCAGTAGGCCGGATTGTGAAACTGACGGCTGAAGGCGAGCCCGAATTATGTTGAATCCTTTCCATATTTGGGCTATAATTGAGATTCTATGGCGCTGAAAGCGGTCTATCAGGCTGAGAATGAGCTCATGGCGAACACCATCCGAGACCTTCTTGAGCAGAATGGAATCCCCGCGCTCATTCACTCCTTTCAGATACCTGCCTACGACAGTCTGGCGCTGGTGATGCGGCCTGCCTGGGGCGAGGTCCTGGTGGAAGAAGAGGACATGGCTGAGGCGAGAGAGATTATCCAGGGCTTTCTGAAACCGGCCACAGAGAAAGAAGGGGTTTCGGATGAGTGAGTTGCCGATGCTTGGCCGGTTGCTTCTGATTGCCGGGCTCTTCTTGATTCTGGTCGGCGGTGCGCTTCTCATTTTGAGCCGCTTCGGCATTCCCCGGCTTCCGGGCGATATCCTGATTCAGCGGAGGAATCTGATGATTTATATACCGGTGGCCTCGGCGCTGGTGCTGTCGCTGATTCTTACAGTGCTTTTGAACCTTTTGATTCGGAGATAACCCGAATGAAGTTCATTTATCGCTTCGGTTCCCATCGGGCCGACGGGTCAGCACGGATGCGGGATATCCTGGGTGGCAAGGGCGCAAACCTTGCCGAAATGACCAACATCGGCCTGCCGGTTCCACCCGGCTTTACCATCGCCACCACTGTCTGTCGCTACTATCTGAGGCACCAGCAGATGCCCAAAGGACTCAAATCTGAGGTTGAGCAGGGTATCCGGTTTATCGAGAAGGTTGTTGGCCGGGGCTTTGGCGATGAGGAGCGCCCGCTTCTGGTCTCGGTGCGTTCGGGCGCAAAGGTCTCTATGCCCGGCATGATGGACACCGTCCTGAATCTCGGGCTGAACGAGAAGACCGTTCAAGGTCTGGCACGGCTGAGTAATGAACGGTTTGCCTTGGACTCCTATCGGCGGTTCATCCAGATGTATGCAGGCGTGGTTCTGGGAGCAAAAGAGGCGGAGTTTGAGAAGATTCTGAAGGAGGAACGGGAGGGGTGCGGCGCAAAGAGCGATGCCGAGCTGGATGCGGCAACTCTGCGTCGGGTGGTCAGCCGCTACCTGACAAAGGCGCAGGAGCTCACCGGCCAGGAGTTTCCCCAAGACCCATGGGTTCAGCTCTGGGGCGCAATTGAGGCGGTGTTTGAGTCGTGGAACACCCCAAGGGCGGTCGAGTATCGCCGCCTTCGCAACATCCCCGACACCATGGGCACAGCGGTGAACATTCAGGCGATGGTCTTCGGCAATCTCGGTGAGGATTCGGCGACCGGCGTGGCCTTCACCCGGAACCCGGGCACCGGTGAGAACCGGGTTGAGGGTGAATATCTGAACAACGCCCAAGGTGAAGACATCGTCGCCGGCATCAGGACACCAAAACCCCTGGAACAGCTGAGCCAGGAACAGCCCGGGGTTTATAAAAAGCTCTTGGCCTATTTTCGCAGACTGGAACACCATTACCGGGACATGCAGGACCTGGAGTTCACGATTGAAGAGGGCCGGCTCTGGATTCTCCAGTGCCGGACCGGCGAGCGAACCCCGAGGGCCGCGGTGCGGATTGCCTGCGAAATGGCGCAGGAGCGGCTCATCTCCCAGAAGGAGGCGGTGCTGCGGATTGAGCCGAAGAGCGTTGCCGCGCTCCTCCATCCCCAGATTGCACCGGATGCCAAGTACACAGTCCTCGCCAAGGGCATCGCCGCATCTCCGGGTGCGGCCTGCGGTAGGATTGTCCTCTCCGCAGCCCGGGTTGTTGAACTCAAGCGCCAGGATGAAAAGGCTAAGATAATTCTCGTCCGCCACGAAACCTCAGCCGATGATGTCGCCGGTATGGCCCGGGCCGATGGTTTTCTGACCGCAGCCGGCGGCACAACTTCGCACGCGGCGGTGGTCGCCCGGGGCATGGGCAAGCCCTGCGTGGTTGGCTGTGCCGACTTACGGATTGACTACGACACCCGGAAGGTTTTTATCGGCAGCAAGCAGTTTAGTGAGGGGGATGTGATTACTATCAATGGCAGTGAGGGCGAGGTAATTGAGGGCGAGGTCAAGATGGTTGCGCCGGAGCTGTCAAGGGAGTTTCTGACGATTCTCTCCTGGGCTGACCGGTTCCGCCGGCTTGGGGTCCGGGCCAACGCCGATACGCCCGAGGATGCAGCCCAAGCCCGTTCCTTCGGCGCGGAGGGTATCGGGCTGTGCCGGACCGAGCACATGTTCTTTGCCCCGGACCGCATCGGCGTGATGCAGGAGATGATAATGGCCGAGGATGAGGCGGGCCGGCGCCGGGCTCTGGAGAAACTGCTGCCGATGCAGCGGGACGATTTCTACAAAATCTTTAGGGTAATGGACGGCTTTCCAGTGACCATCAGGACCTTGGACCCACCGCTCCACGAGTTTCTGCCCAAAAGTCAGGACGAGACCGAAAAGATGGCCCGGCGGCTCGGCGTCAGCATGGATTATGTCAAGGCGGTTGTTGAGCGGCTGCGGGAGGATAACCCGATGCTTGGATTCCGGGGCTGCCGGCTGGGCATCATCCATCCCGAGATAACCGAGATGCAGGCCCGGGCAATCTTTGAGGCGGCATGCCAGGCTGAGCAGGACGGGGTGAGGGTCCATCCTGAGGTGATGATTCCGCTGGTGAGTGATGTGGCTGAGTTCCGGTTGCAGCGGGCAGTTGTGGAGCGGGTTGCCGAAGAGGTGTTTGCGAGACGCGGGGTCCGGGTTGACTATCTGGTGGGAACGATGATTGAAGTGCCGCGTGCCGCAATCCTAGCCAGAGAGATTGCCCGGGAGGCCGACTTCTTCTCCTTCGGAACCAATGACCTGACTCAGATGACGTTCGGTTTCTCGCGGGACGATGCCGACCGGTTTCTGGGGCGCTATGAGGAGCTGGGCATCCTGAAACAGAACCCGTTCGACACTCTGGACCGGGCCGGGGTAGGGTTTCTCGTGAGTTTAGGCAAGCGGCTGGGCCGTCAGGGAAAGAGGGGGCTGAAGCTCGGAATCTGCGGTGAGCATGGCGGCGACCCTGACTCGGTCCATTTCTGCCACGAAATCGGGCTTGACTATGTGAGCTGCTCTACCTACCGGGTTCCCGGTGCCCGGCTGGCTGCTGCCCATGCCGCCCTGCAGGAAAGAACCCGGTCAGCAGGAGGGGGTAAGCGGTGAGCGCTGCCCGGATTGCGGCTCGCCTGGCCGCTGTTCTCCAGGCCCATAAGAATGTCCTTTTCAACCCCGACCGCCGGACGCTGATTAGTTTGACAGTTGAGCGCCGGGAGGCGCTGGTGGCCAAATGCGGCTGCCTTGCCACTTGGACTCGGCCAGACTCAACCGGCCGCAGCCCGCAGGATACGGTGATTGTCCGAAACCCCGGCACCGAGGCGACGGTTGACTGGGACTCGCCCAACAACATCCCGATTGAGCCTGAGACCTTTGAGATGGTCCTGGATGACGCCCTATTTCAGCTGGCAAAAAAACCGACTCTTTTTGTGGTTGACCGGGTCCTAGGTGCCGATGCCTCCTATGCCCTGCCCCTGCGCCTGGTCACCGACCGGGCCCTGACCGCGCTCTTTGCCGACAATATGTTCCGGCCGGTTCCTGAAGATATCAGCCGCTCCTGCTTTGCCCGGCGCCCTTGGACAATTATTGTGCTTCCCTACGACCAGCTTGACGAAAAACGGTTCGAGGGCCGGTTGCGCCGACTGCCCAAGACCGGTCGGACTTCAACGATGCTCATCGGCATGGACTTCGAACGCTTCATTGGCGTAGTCTATGGCTCGGCCTACTGCGGCAGCGTGAAGAAGCTGGCATTCACGGTGATGAACTACCTTCTGCCCGATGTCGGGGTTCTGCCACTCCATTGCTCGGCAAATGAGGGTGTCGAAGGAGATACGGCGCTGCTCCTTGGCCTCTCCGGAACCGGTAAGACGAGCCTCTCTGCCGACCCGACGCGCCGGCTCCTAGGCGACGACGAACACGGCTGGAGCGATTCGGGCATTGCCAACTTCGAGAACGGCTGCTATGCCAAGCTTATCAAGCTTGACCCCGCTAAAGAACCGGAAATCTATTGGGCATGCTTCCATGAGGCGCCCTATCTGGAGCACGGGGCAATCGTCGAAAATGCAATGGTCTATCCTGACGGCACTTTTGACCTGATGGATGACCGGCTCACCCAGAACTCGCGTGGCTCCTATCCCCTCTCATTTCTCTCAAACATCAAGAGCCCGCCGGTTGGCGGCCATCCTAAAACGATTCTTTTTCTCACCGCCGATGCCAACGGGGTCCTGCCGCCGGTGGCAAGGCTCTCCCGGAATCGGGCCCTGGTCTGGTTTCTCTTGGGTTATACCTCCAAGCTAGCGGGAACCGAGACCGGCATCGTCGAACCAAAGAGCACATTCTCCCGATTCTTCGGTCAGCCCTTCATGCCGCGCAATCCCGATGTCTATGCCCGGATGCTCGGCGAAAGGCTCGACCGACACGGCACAAATGTCTATCTCATAAATACCGGCTGGACCGGCGGCCCGTACGGTGTTGGCCGCCGGATTGACATCGGCCTCACCCGCGAGATAGTGCGGGCGGCAATCGAAGGCAGACTGGAGCGGGTTGAGTTTGAGGAAGACCGGCTCTTCCACCTCGAAATCCCCAGGTCCTGTCCCGGCATCTCGGACCCATCCATCCTCAATCCCCGCAACACCTGGCCGGACAGAGATGCCTATGAGGACCGAGCCCGGCGGCTTGCCGCCGAGTTCTCAAATGCCTTTGACCGCGCCTATGCGGACAAGGCGATTCCGGCCCAGGTGGTCAGGGAGTGCCCCGGAAAGTAGCAAACCAGCATTGATTCTACGGCCGGCGCTTGAGAACGGCCTTCTGAATCACCGAAAAGCGGTCCCGGACCGCAAAATCTTTGTAAAGGCTCTCAGTAAGGGAGCCGGTCGGATAGTTGGTCTTCTCCTGAATTGCCAGAAGTTCGGTCACCACAAGCAGAAACTCCACCGAGAACTCGCCAACCTCATCAAGCTCCCTGAAGGGCACCACATGTTCCGGCCGGAAAAACTGCAGGCGCGGGGGAAATAGGTTTGTTGGCTGGACCTGCCCAATCATCTGCACAATATGGTCTCTCAGCTTTAGGGTCAGGCCTGGGTTGTGTGCGAACTTCACATACATTTCGACGATAATGTGCACATGGGCCGGTGTTCGTTCCCGTTTGCCCGGTTCCCGGTATCGGACAATGAAGTCGTAACGCGACTCAGGCTTTGCGCCCGGATAGACGCAAATCTGGACATTTTCTTTGGTTGTGTAGACCAAGTCATCTATCCGGACCTTCTAAGCCTTCCGCATAAGCCAAGTAGCCCGCAGATAATGATAGATTACAACCGGCAAGGTCAATATTCGCCTCATCACCGCACCTCGTAAACCAGCAGGTATTCGTGGATGATGTCCAAGTGGCCCGAGGATACGGTTTCTGCCGAGGAGTTTCCTGCTGGTGCGACGATGACGATCTCCTTCAACCAGAGCCTGGGCAGGCTCAGCATCTCTTCCAGCTTCACAGCAACCGGCTCCAAATAACCATTACACCGGACATCTTTTGTCTGGACAACGAGAAATGTTCCTGGGGACTGCCGATCCAGCACTGCTGTAACTGCATCCCTCAGTTGCTGGAGAAGAGGGGGGATTGAGGCCGGGCCCTGTCCCTCTTCAGGGAAGAGCATCCGGACATAAAGTGATTTGCCGACCGGCCAAATCAATGCCGTACCTTTTGACTCATTCAGTGTTACTGCAACACAGCCGGCCTCACAATATCTTTTCAAGACATTCTGAACGGTCAGCGCGTGCATCCTTTCCACCGGGAAGAGCCAGACGGTGGTGGTTTCCGGCTCAGGCAGCGCCCGGTGTGTGAGTCGTTCACGCCGCAGGAGAATGTTGACAGGAATTGGGGAGGCTAAGGAATAAACCGCGTCCCGGACTGCCGGTTCCTCAGGCCTCTCGAATATCGGCAGGTACTCGTGGGCCAGTAATAGAAAGTTGTGCTGCACACTGCTGGTGGCCCAGAAACCGGAACCCTTGCAGTTGTGTTGTCGTTTGATGACCAGCTCCTTGAGCCGGAAGCCGGCCTCCAGAAAGACCCGAATCAGTCGAAAGCCCAGGGGAACGACATATCCCCGACTTCTGGTGTCGCCGATGAGCACGGCACATTTCCCTCCCGGTTTGAGCACCGCAAGGCTCATCTCGGCAATCCGGCGCATGGCGGCGAGAAACTCTTCGACCCCGAGTGCTGACAGGTCACCGGGGATGGAGTGGGTGTAGCGAATGATATTGGCATAGGGCGGATGGGTGCATATCAGGTCAACGGGCTGGGGGGCAAAGGAGTCGAGCTTGAGCGCATCCCGGACGCTGAGTTTGGGTTCAAAAATCTCCAGTCCCCCGGTCTCACGCGGCGGAACGGTGAAGTCTAGATTCAGTCGCGCCAGTTCTATCGCATTGGGGTTGATGTCCGATGCGAAGCATCTCCGGCCCAAGAGCTTTGCCTCAACTGCAGTTGTGCCGGCGCCGCAGAAGTAGTCAAGGACAACCTCTCCCGGCCTCGAATAGCGGCGAATGATATTCCTGGGAATATACGGAGACCAGTTGCCCCGGTAGCGGCCATTGTGGGTCGCCCAGGAGCCACGCTGCTTGAAGCTCCAGACGGTTGTGGTTTCGAGCGCGTCGTCAACCGGACGCCATGACCTTATGGGCCTGGCTTGCACAAACGATGAGAGATTGGCACCGTGGTATTCAGTGACAATCGCCTCCAACCGGCGCAGACTGACGCCAAACCTTTTGCCAATTTCCTTATCCGAGAGGCCGGACCGCTTTGCCTCAAAGACGCAGTTCTTGAAGACAGCCGGACCATGGGTCAACTTGATATGCTCGCCAAGACCGTTGGGTGCAGCGACACCACAGACCGGACAAAAGAGCCATGCGGTTTGAGCGTCCCTGTGCACGCCAACCTTGCTTCGATTTGTTGGTCTGGCAACCATCAGCTCATAGTAACCGACCCCTCTGACAAGTCAACTGAGGCAATTGCCGAACCGCTATAAGGAATGTTCCGCAGGCAGCGGAGAACGATCGCTCGTCTGTCAGGTCTTCCGGCCTGAGGCCGGCGGATCCTCAGCGCACGACCACCAAGCGGCCTTGGCCGTTGCCGGTGCGCACAAAGTAGATTCCGTGCCTGACCGACTGCCGACTGCTTATCCTCCGGCCCAGAGCATCAAAAACCTCGTCGGCACCTGCTAAAAGGCTCTTCGGTCCAAGTGTGGGACGTGGAGCGTCAGGCGCCGAGCCCCTCTCCTCGCTCACACCGACAAAAGGCAGGCCAAGATGGAGTTGGACATATCCTTCATAACCGCTCAGAAGGAAGTCGGGCCAGCCGTCGTTATTCCAGTCGCCAAAGCCGCACCTGGCGCCGTAGCGATAGTTCCCGATGGGTTGAATCGGCGTTCCATCCTGAAGCCTCAGCGTCTCCTCAGCCGCCAGAACCGGATT
>JBDRUJ010000070.1:0-428 GCA_039801285.1 Caldifarciminota bacterium | reverse complement strand
CATATAGGGGTTTACTCGGTAGAGATAGATTGGGGCGCCATTGGCTTCAACATAGCTGTAGTCCTGAAACATCGGCCAGGTGTCTGAAGTCAGGTTCGGATAGAAATGGATGTAGCCGGTCTCGGTTCCAAGAATCAGGTCCTTTTTGCCGTCGCCGTTCCAGTCGGCAACCGTCGGCTGGGAGTTGTTACCGACATTCAGGATGGTCGAGTCCAGAAGCCGATACTGATAGTAGGCGTGCAGGACGGTGTCGTCCCGGATGAAGACATTGAAATAGCCGTTGCGGTCACCGGAGACGAGGTCGGGCTGGCCGTCGGAGTTCCAGTCCACAACCTGTGGACTAGAGCCGACGCATCAACCTGAAGGCAGGGTTATTATGGAGCCGTCGGCGTAGAAGTAGGAGAAGCCGGCAAAGACCGGTGCCGAGT
>JBDRUJ010000069.1:0-8519 GCA_039801285.1 Caldifarciminota bacterium | reverse complement strand
CTCGATGTGAATGTGACCATCAATAAATCCGGGAGCAATAAACTGACCGCCAAGTTCGATAGTCTCCCTTGCCTGCTGATACTCCGGACCGACACCGGCAATGATGCCGTGGCTGATGGCAACATTTGCCTTGCGCACCTCGCCGGTAAAGACATCCACCACCTGGCCGTTGCGCAGGAGCAGGTCAGCCGGCTCTTCAGCCCGCGCCACCGCAAGAATTGACTTCAGCCGCTCGAGTCCCTTAGCCGCCATCTTTCGGCTCCTCAACGAACCCGATATAAGGGAGATAACGGAACCGCTCATTGAAGTCGGCGCCGTATCCCACCACAAACCTGTCCGGCACCATAAATCCCAGATAGTCGGGCCGGACCGCCACCTTGCGCCGCTCCGGCTTATCCATTAGCACACAGAGCTTCAGACTTCTGGGCCGGCGGAGGCGGAGATGGTCCATTATGTACTTCAGGGTCAGGCCGGTGTCCAGAATGTCCTCCACAATCAGGACGTCCTTGCCCTCAATGGGACTCTTCAGGTCCAGGACAATCTTGACCACTCCCGAGGACTTCGTGCTGGCACCATAGGAAGAGACAGTTATGAAGTCAATATAGACCGGGATGGTCAGTTGCCGCACCAGGTCGGCAAGAAATATCCACGAGCCCTTGAGGATGCCGACCAGCAGAGGCTGTTTACCCTGATAGTCGGCAGAAATCTCTTGGGCCAGCTCCTTGACCCGGCGCGCAATCTTCTTTTGGGAAAGCAGCACCGGAACCGGTCCGGCTGCGGCATTATTCATCTAGAGTATCCTTTGCTCTTTGAGAAATCGAGCTCGGGGCGACTGGATTTGAACCAGCGACCTCTTGGTCCCGAACCAAGCGCGCTAAACCAGCTGCGCTACGCCCCGTAAGGTGCCAATCAATCATAGAATAAAATCGCCCTGCGTCAATCTCCGCTTCTCAAAAGGCATCGGCAAGCTGGTTCTTGCCCGGCCGAATGAACGGCACAAAGACGCAACTGAACAGCGCCCGCTGCACCAGACGGGAACCGTGCTTCACCCCGACCGTCAGGACCTGGCTCGGGCCTGGTCCGATGGGCACCACAATCCGGCCCCCATCTTTGAGTTGCTCGACAAGCGGAAAAGGCATCGTCTCAGCCGCCGCGGTCACCAGAATCCGGTCATAAGGTGCGAACTCGGGCCAGCCCTCATGCCCGTCGCCAACCCGGAACCGGACATTCCGGTAGTCAAGGCGGCGAAGAATCTTCTGCGCCCGCAGTGACAAAGGCTCCAGAAGCTCAACAGAATAGACCATGTCCGCCAGACAAGCTAGAATCGCAGTCTGATACCCTGAGCCGGTTCCAATCTCCAGAACCTTGTGACTTTTCTCGACATCAAGTGCCTCGGTCATCGCCGCTACCATATAGGGCTGCGAGATTGTCTGCCCCTCACCAATTGGCAAAGGATAGTCATCATACGCCTGATGCCGAAACCCTTCCGGGACAAAAAGATGGCGGGGAACCTGGCACATCGCCTCAAGAACCCGCGGGTCTCTGACGCCCCGTGCGACAATCTGCTCCTCGACCATCCTGAGCCTGGCCTGGGAAAAGTCACTCACAAATGGAGTATAAAAACCCGGCAGCACCAGTCAACATCACTCAGTCCCTGCGCTGTCACCGCGAGGGCGAAGTCCGTGGCGGTCTGTCCGGCATGGACGGAAAAGGATGAGATTGCTTCGTCGCGCCACTCCTCGCAATGGCAAAGAGAGACGCCGCGCAAATGCAAGAAAGGATTAGCTGTTGCCAAGGGAGCGAAGCTAAGTATAAATATATTTATACCTCTTGCTGGGCGGTCTTTTTGTTCTATCTGATGTAACAGCGTGACTTAGCTGAAGTTTTCAAATTTTCCGGGGGACAGTCTCCCAGGCAGAATCGGAATGGGTTTGTGAGGTTGCCTTAGATGCTGGACGGGAGAAGGTTTTGCAGGTAGATTTCCTTTCCGGTTCCGAAGCAATCACTGTTATCGTGATAAGGGCTGATTATGCTGCTGTTTTCCTCAAAGCCGGTGAAGGAGCTCAGCGTGTTGCCTCCGGCGAGGCTTTGGGATTGACTTCACATCCGGCCTCGGACTCTGCCTTGGGTCGGGCTTCCCTTGCTGTTTTCCCACCAGTCGTGGAGTCTGCCCGGGATGGAGCTTGTGCCTCAGCCATTCAGTCGGACCGGCGAGGTAGCAGCTCCATCCTAACTGTCTTGACTTCATAACCCTGTCGCCATAGAATTGGTCTCTTGAAACTCGGCTCATTCCAGCTAATACCACTGTCCGACGGTTTCTTCGGACTGGATGGCGGCGCCATGTTCGGCGTCGTTCCCAAGCCTTTGTGGGAGAAGACCAACCCGCCTGATGAGCGGAACCGGATTCGACTGGCGCTCAGGCCCCTGCTGGTGGTTACTTCCCAATATCGCATCCTGTTTGACACGGGCATCGGCGACAAGGAGAACGCCAAGTTCCAGGACATCTACCGAATTGAAAAGAGCGACACCATTGATGCTTCGCTGGCCCGTGCCGGTTTCCGGCCCGAGGAGGTCACCCATGTTGTTCTCACCCATCTCCATTTCGACCACTGCGGCGGGACCACCAGGCTTGACTCAACCGGCCGGCCGGTGCTGCGCTTTCCCAATGCCCGGCATTTTGTCCAGCGGCTGGAATGGGATGATGCGACCCATCCCAACCGCCGCACCAGGGCAACCTATCTGCCCGATAACTTTCTGCCCATTGAGGAGGCGGGCCAGCTTGAGTTGATTGAGGGCAATCTTGAGCTTCTGCCCGGAATCGAGCTTGTTCGCACCGGCGGCCACACTAGAGGGATGCAGATTGGCTTCATCCGGGCCGAAGGGAAAACTGCGGTCTTCTGGTCCGACATGATTCCAACCCGCAGTCATATCGCCATCCCCTACATCATGGGCTATGACCTCTTTCCCCTGGAGACGATGGAGCTGAAGGAGCGGCTGGTCGGTCAGGCCTGTGACGAAAGGTGGATTTCGTTTCTTGAACACGACCCGGAAGTCACCTGCGGAATTATCAGAAGGGAAAATGACCGTTTTGCCTTTGAACCGATACCTGAAGAGAGGAGATTATGAGTGCTTTTGACTGGCGGCAGAAGTTTCAAAATAAGTTATTGACTCCGGAAAAGGCCCTGGCGGTGTTGAAACCTGGGCAACGGGTCTTCATCGGCTCGGCCTGTGGGACTCCCCAGAAGCTGGTCCAGGCACTGGCCGAGAGGCCGATAGAGGATGTTGAGATTGTCCATCTCTTGACGCTTGGAGTCGCTCCTTATGCCCAGGAGGCGATGGCTGCCCGGTATCGGGCCAACGCCTTCTTCATCAGCGCCAATGTCCGGCCGGCGGTCTGGGAGGGCCGGGCCGATTACACCCCGATTTTTCTCTCCGAAATACCCCGGCTCTTCAAGTCAGGCCGGCTCCCTTTGGATGTAGCACTGATTCATGTCTCACCGCCTGACGAGCATGGCTTCTGTTCCTTCGGAGTGTCAGTTGACATCACCAAGCCGGCGGCAGAAGCGGCGCGCCATGTGATTGCCGAGGTGAATCCCAGAATGCCCCGAACCCTGGGCGACAGCTTCATCCATGTGAGCCGGCTGGAGGCCTTGGTTGAGAATGACGCACCGCTCTATGAGTTTACCACGCCGGGTCCGAGCGAGGTGACCCAACGCATCGCCAAGAACGTTGCCGACCTGATTGAGGACGGTTCAACCATTCAGGTTGGTTACGGCGGTATTCCCAGCGCCCTGCTCTCCTATCTCCGCAATAAAAAAGACCTTGGCGTCCATACCGAGGTCTTCTCCGACAGCCTGATTGACCTGATTGCCGCCGGTGTGGTCAACTGCCGGAAGAAGAGTCTCCACCCCGGGAAGGTCATCGCCTCATTTGCCATGGGGACGCAGCGGTTATTCTCCTACATTGACAACAATCCGATGTTCGAGTTTCATCCGGTTGACTACACCAACGACCCATTTGTGATTGCCCAGAACGACAAGATGGTCTCAATCAACTCGGCACTGGAGGTTGACCTCACCGGCCAAGTCTGCGCCGATTCGATTGGGTACCGCTTTTATTCGGGCATCGGGGGTCAGGTTGACTTCACCAGGGGCGCGGCCCGTTCCCGCGACGGCAAACCAATCATCGTCCTGCGCTCGACGCGGGACAACGACCGCTTCTCCCGGATTGTGCCAGTTCTGACCGAGGGCGCCGGCGTCGTCACCTCGCGGGGCGATGTCCACTATGTTGCCACCGAATGGGGCGTAGCCTATCTCCATGGCAAGTCGGTCCGGGAGAGAGCGCTGGCACTCATCTCGATTGCCCATCCCAAGTTCCGTGCCGAGCTTTTGAGACTCGCCAAGGAACATCACTATGTCTATCAGGACCAGCCCGAGGAGTCGCTGACGACCGCCCGCTATCCGGAGGAGTTCGAGACGAGAGTCCGGTTGCGTGATGGCCGCGAACTCTTCATAAGGCCCATCCGGCCCACCGACGAACCTAAGATGCGCGAACTCTTCTACTCCTTCTCGCGCGATACCGTCTACTACCGTTTCTTCAGCTATCTCCAGTCCATGCCCCACGACAAACTCAAGCGCTTCGTCAACGTTGACTATGAGACCGAGATGGCGCTCGTCGCCGGGTTCAAGGAAAAGGGTGAAGAGAACATCATCGCCTCAGCCCGCTACTATCTTGACCGCGCCACCGGTCTTGCCGAGTTTGCGATAGAGGTCCAGGACCAGTTCCAGAACCAAGGCATCGGTACCGCACTCTTCAATCATCTCATCCGGGTTGCCAAGGTCAAGGGTGTCAAGGGCTTTATCGGTTATGTCCTCGACTCCAACACCCGCGCCTATCGGCTCATGACCCGGACCGGCAACAAGATTGAGACCCGCTGGCAAGACGGGGTCTATACTATGACCATGAGGTTCGCCAAGGATGAGCACGAGTAACATCAAGAGTATCTTTCAGCCGTCATCAATTGCCGTCATCGGTGCATCCAACCGGCCGGGTAGTGTCGGCCGGGTGCTGTTCAGCAATATCATCATGAACGGCTACACCGGCACCGTCTTCCCGGTCAACATGAATGCCAAGAGCGTCTTGGGCGTCAAGGCATACCGCTCAGTCCTTGAGGTGCCTGAAGCGATTGAACTGGCTATCCTGATTGTGCCGGCGGTTGCGGTGCCAGCGGTCCTCGCCGAGTGCGGCCAGAAGCAGGTCAAAGCCGCGATTGTGATAAGCGCCGGATTCAAGGAGCTGGGCCCGACCGGTGCTACCCTGGAGCAGGCGGTCCGGGACCGGGCCCGTAGTTTCGGGATATCCCTTGTCGGCCCAAACTGCTTCGGCATGATAAATACTGACCCGGCAGTCAGCCTGAACACCACCTTTGGCCGGGTCATGCCCCGACCCGGTAACATCGCCCTTGTGTCCCAGTCCGGGGCGATTGGTGCCAATGCATTGGAATATGCCGAAAGCGAGGATGTCGGCCTCTCCAAGTTCGTCTCGATTGGCAACAAGGCCGACCTGAACGAGAACGACATGCTCGAGTTCCTGAAGGACGACCCATTGACCGATGTCATCATGCTCTATCTTGAAGACCTGGTTGACCCCAGAAGGTTCATGCGCCTCGCCCGGGAAATCACCTCCAACCCCAAAAAACCCAAACCGATACTGGCAATCAAGGCCGGCCGGACCACCGAAGGCGCCCGCGCCGCCAGCTCTCATACTGGCGCGCTCGCCGGCTCCGACGAGGCCTACAACGCCTTTTTTGCCCAGTGCCGGATTCTGCGGGTTGAGACGATAAACGAACTCTTCGCCAAGGCGGCGGCTCTCGCCTATCAGCCGGCACCAAGAGGCAACCGCGTCGCCATCCTCACCAATGCCGGCGGCGTCGGCATCATGGCAACCGACGCCTGTGTCCGCCACGGCCTCCAGATGGCCCAGCTTACCCCAAAAACCAAGGCGGCCCTGAAGGAAAAACTCCCGCCCACCGCCGCAATCACCAACCCGATTGATGTGATTGGTGATGCCGATGCCCAGCGCTACGAGACCGCCCTGCGGCTGATTGTCGCCGACGAAAATGTTGACGGCATCATCCCCATCTGGACCCCGACCCTCATGGCTGAGTCGCAGGAGATTGCCCGAATCATCGCCGAAGTCGGAAAAGAGAGTGACAAGCCGATTCTCGCCTGCATCCAGACCATGGGCCCGGCCGCCGACATCCGCCGCGAGCTGCTCAAGGACAGGATTCCCTGGTATCAGTTTCCGGAGAACGCCGCCCGCGCCCTGGCCGCAATGGCCGAATTCAGCCGCTGGTCAAAACGGCCACCGGGCGAGGTCCGCATCTTTACCGATGTTCAGCCAGAACGGGTTCGCGCGATTATCCGGACTGCCAAATCCCGTAAGCCGGCATTTCTCTCCGAACCCGAATGCCACGAGATTCTTTCCGCCTATGGTCTGCCGGTCCTTGACTTTCAGGTGGTCAAGACCGAGAGTGATGCCTGCACCGCTGCCGAAAAAATCGGCTATCCGGTGGTTCTCAAGATTGTCTCGCCCGACATCCTGCACAAGACCGAATTCGGCGGTGTCCGACTGAACATCGCCGATGCGGCAACCCTGAAACGGGAGTATCAGAAACTGCTGGCAGAGGTTCAAAGAGCCAAACCCGAGGCCGAAATCTGGGGAGTTCTGGTTCAGAAGATGGCACCACAGGGCGGTCTGGAAACCATCCTGGGCATGAAGCGCGACCCGAGCTTCGGCCCGATTCTGATGTTCGGGCTGGGTGGAATCCTCGTTGAGGTCCTGAAGGATGTCACCTTCCGCATCGCACCAATCAACGACCTATCCGCCGACTCAATGGTTACCGGCATCAAGGCCGCCCGGTTGCTAGGCGCCTTTCGTGGCTCGCCGCCCCGTGATGTCACAGTCATCAAGGAGTGTCTGCAGCGGCTGTCGCAGCTTGTAACCGACTTTTCTGATTTTGAAGAGATTGACATCAACCCGCTGCTGGTGTTCGAGCAGGGAAAGGGCGCGCTCGTCCTAGACGCCCGCATCCTACTACGGTAGCAGCCGCCCGCCGTTACGGAACGTTAGGGCCAATAGCTAAATTGTGAGGAGAGGCCATCGCAGTTGCAACTGGAAGAACTGGAGGTCCGAAGGCCGCCCTGCGGCCAGCGGTCAAGCTAGGGCTGTTCTAGTTAGAAGGTCTCTTTTTCCGATGAGTCGGGAGCACTGGGGCGGTCAGGAGCCGGTTGGTCTTTTGCGGCGACATAGGCGAGTCGCAGCTGATAGAGCATATCGTCAAGGAGGTTGGACTCTTCGGGAGTGAGATTACCCTGGGTCTTGACCTTGAGCATCTCCAGCGTATCAATTGTATGCTTGGCTAGAGGCAGGTTGACCGCCGGCTTCTCTTGGCCGGGCACGACGGTGTGGCCGAGATAGGCGAGGGCGGCCGCGGAGAGATTCAGCAGCAGGGTGGAGAATGAGGCGGGTATTTCCGGTGTCTCGTTAGGCTCCGGGGTTTTGTTATCCGGCATGGTTGTCCAGTAATGTCTTGACCTTTACCACCTTGCCTTGACGGAGGTAGATTCTGGGCACGCGCGGGCTGACCCGGCAGATGATTTCATAGGGGATTGTCTCGGCAAGGAGGGCGAGCTCATTGGCGCAGATGGTATCGCCGGCTGCTGAGCCGAGGAGGGTGACGGTGTCGCCAATCTGTGCCTCGGGGACATCGGTGACATCGAGCATGGTCAGGTCCATCGTGACATTGCCCACAACCGGCACCCGGCGGCCATGGAGGATTGCCTGTCCTTTGTTGGTCAGCGAGTAGGGATAACCGTCACCATAGCCGACGGAGATGACCGCAATTCGGGAGTCGCGGGTGGTGAAGTAGTTGCGCTCATAGCTGATGGAGCGGCCGGCGGGGATTTTACGCAGGTTTACAATGCGGCTGCGCAGGCTCATGACCGGTCTGAGCTTCAGGTCGGTCCGCCGGTGGTGGAAGTGGTAGCTGAGCGGCAGGATGCCATAGACCATAAGTCCGGGCCTGACCATGTCGAACTTGGAGCCGGGCAGGTTGAGACAGCCGGCGGTGTTGGCAACATGGCGCAGGAAGCCGGTGAGCCCATGCTCCTTCAAGTGGTCAACAAGTCGCTCGAAGTCGCGAACCTGTGCATCGGAGAACTGGATGTCGGAGTCGGCGGCCGGGAAATGGGTGAAGACACCTTCCAGTTTCAGACCCGGGAGTCGGGCGACACCGAGGATAAACTCAACCGCTTCCGTGAGGCCGATTCCGGTGCGGCCCATGCCGGTATCCACCTCGACATGAATACCAATGGCCGTGTTGCGTTCGGTGGCAGCCTGAGAGAGGCGTCGCGCGAACTCCGGTTCGGTTACGGATGGTGTCAGCCGGTGGTCAAAGAGAAGCGGGATGGCGTCGTAGGGGACGGGCGAGAGGACAAGGACCGGAGTATTCTTTACCC
>JBDRUJ010000068.1:0-8540 GCA_039801285.1 Caldifarciminota bacterium | reverse complement strand
ACAGCGGGGCACCCAGGTCTACGGCATAGGTAGGTGAGCCGACCTGGTCACTGACTACCTCAATGGTTGGTTCTTCCTGCGCCTTGCGTCTGATGGTATCAACAAAGTTTCTACCGTGCCTGCCAAACAGCCAGCTTGTTCGGACAATGAAACTTCGGCGGCAGTTCTTTAGTACCGCCTGCTCCCCCATGAACTTTGTCCGTCCGTAAACCGAAAGGGGATTCGGCCGGTCGCTCTCACGATAGGGCCGCTTTTTCCGTCCGTCAAAGACGTAGTCGGTGCTCATATATAGAAGCTTGCAGCCGGTCTCGGCTGCTGCCAAGGCTACTGCCCATGTGCCCTGAGCGTTGATGGTCAGCGCCCTTGCCGGCTCCTTCTCGCAGCCGTCAACATCGGTCCAAGCGGCAAGGTGAAAGATAATATCTGGTTTAGCGCCACGAATAGCGTTGATGGTCTTTTCAACATTGGTGATGTCGTGCTCAGGCAGGTCCCATGCCAGAACATCTTCAACCGCACCGCGCAGAAAGGGCACGAGTTCTGAACCCAGAAGGCCCTTTGCACCGGTAACCAGGCACCTCATCTTGCTCTCACAAGCCGCTCTTGGGCAGCCCAACTACCCGCAACAAGCCGACAGAGATAAATTCCTGGGGGTAATTGCCGGCCCTGCCCATCTCTGCCATCCCATATGATGCGCTGCACGCCGGGGTTCATACTCGACGCCGATAAAGTCTTGACGACCCGGCCTGCCAAGTCATAAATCGAAAGCAGTGCCTGGCGTTCTGCGCCAAGAGTGAAGCTAACAGCAGTGAGCGACCGAAAAGGATTAGGGAATGCCTGAAGGCAGAATCCTGGCGGCTGGGAATCCGCTGACTCAATACCGATGATTCCTGTTGAGTCGGTTCGAATCAGGAACATATCCTTTCGGTGGAGCGAATCAATCCAGGTCACCCCGGCTACTGCAAAACCGCCATCGGGCAGTCGAATAATAGCTGTTCCGCAATCGTAACCATTGCCGCCGAAGACACGTTCCCAGAGTAGATTGCCGTCGGAACGCGCCTTTACCAAGTACAGGTCAGCGGTGCTGCCAGGCGGCTGATAGGTCTCACCCGTCAGCACGCAGCCCGACCCCGGTGTCAGGCAGATGGCAAAACACCGGTCGCTGAATTCGCCGCCAAAAGTTTGGCGCCAGATGCCCTGACCGGTTCTGTCGGTGCGCAAGAGATAGGCATCCATACCGCGCCCATATGATGAGGAGAATCCGCCAATCAAGATGCCTTGGTCCGGCATCACCAACACTGCCCGAGCTTCATCCCATAATGAGTCCCCAAAGGTCCGTGACCAGACTACGAGACCTGAATCGTTCAGTTTAGCCAGATAGATATCGGAGAACCTCGCTGATTGCGGGAAAGAGGCTCCAGCCACGATGAATCCGCTGTCTTGAGCTTGAGCTACGCTGTAGCCATAGTCTGGGCCATCACTTCCGAAAATCCTGTCCCAGACAACTTCTCCAAGCGCGGTAAATCTGGTTACCCTGATATTATACTCTCCCAAGCCGAGGGTGGAACCGCAAACAATCCAACCGTTGTCCGGCGTGGGGCATGCCGCCTGAGCTTCATCGTCAGCACTGCTCGAACCCCAGGTTAGTGACCAGGTCGGAGTGCCCCAAAAATCGAGCCTCATCGCAAACATGTCCCAGTCCACTCGTGTCGTTTTCTTCTTGCCCACTATCAGAATGCTGTTTACGCCGTCAGTAGCAAACCCGTTTGCCACGATGGTTGCCGCCGACTCACTGACAGTCCTGGTGAACAACGTCTCACCCCGGCTGTCGGTGCGCACAAAAAAGATTGCTCCGAACCCTGGTGCCGACTCTTGTCGCCCAACAACGATAAATCCCCCTTCACCAGTCGCAACAACACCAATGGCACATTCATCAGCCGGTCCGCCATAGCGCTTCTCGAATGTCCAGCCTCTGAGAGGATGTGAAGTAACAAGAACCAGCCAGACGATGCTGCTAATCAGACGGAAGTTCACTGTCAACCAAGTGTAACACTTCGGTGCCTAAAAGCAAGTTACACCATCGAGAGAGTGACGCCAGCGTCAATACGACGACATAGTTAGAACTTGACTTGGCGAAGGTTTGGGCTACGCTTTGGCTGTGACGGTTACCAGCTTCTTTCGCAGTATAACTGAGCGATTTACCAATGACATCGCCATTGACCTCGGCACTTCCTCGACTCTAATCTATGTTCGAGGTAAGGGTATCGAGCTTCGGGAACCGTCAATCGTTGCTATCGATGACACAACGCACCAGGTGGTTGCGGTAGGCACCGAAGCGAAACGGATGCTGGGACGGACACCGGAAGGCATCCGGGCGATAAGACCGATGAAGGATGGGGTTATTGCCGACTTCGGCATTGTTGAGCTGATGCTCAAGACCTATATCGGCATGGTTCAGCGCAAGAAGCTCTTTGTCCGGCCCCGGGTCATAGTCTGTGTTCCCTCCGGAATTACCGAGGTTGAAAAACGGGCGGTTCGTGACTCGGTTGAGGCATCAGGGGCCCGAGAGATATATCTCGTGTCGGAACCGATTGCCGCGGCTATCGGTGTTGGCCTGCCGGTAGATACGCCAACGGGTAACATGGTTATTGACATCGGGGGCGGCACCACCGAGATAGCAGTCGTCGCACTCTCCGGAATAGTAAACTCCGAATCCATCCGGGTTGCCGGGGACGAAATGGATGAGGCAATCATCAACTATATCAAGAAAAGCTACAATCTGGTCATCGGTGAACAGACCGCTGAGAACATCAAGATTGCCATCGGCAGCGCCTATGCAACCGGTAAAGAAGAAACCTTGGAAGTCAAGGGCCGTGACCTGGTATCAGGCATTCCCAAAACAATCCGAATCACCTCCACCAAGGTCCGTGAATCACTGGAAGAGCCGGTATCCCTGATTGTTGATGCCATCAGGCTGGCACTGGAAAAGACCCCGCCCGAGCTGGCCGCCGACATCGTAGACCGGGGAATCTATATGTGTGGTGGTGGCGCGCTGCTCCGCGGGCTTGACCTGTTGGTCAAGGAGGAAACCAACCTGCCCGTATATGTTGCCGAGAATCCGCTCGAATGCGTAGTCCGGGGCGCTGGTAGAATTCTTGAGAACCTCAGCGCCAATGAGAAGCTGATTGTCCGAGCCAAGTAATTGGGCCTCAGGCGATTTAGTAACTGGAGGGAGCGCATCTGCTGGCTGGTACTGGCATTTTCCTTTGCCCTCATCTTTGTCCCACGGTCCCTCCGCATCATCATCGCCAGTCCGCTTCAGACAGTGCTGCTGGCACCACTACGCGGCACCGCCTGGGTTCGTCAGAGGGTCGCCGACCTCAGTGCCGAAAATAGCCGTCTTTCCCAGCTTGCGACAGAACTGGCAATTGAGAATGCCCATCTCAAAACGGTCTGTCGTGCCACTGAGTTGAAGGGCACCGGCTTTACCGACCAACTGCCGCTTCAGGCTATTCGAACGATTTCTGCCCCCATTATTAGCCGCGACCTTTCAACCTTTGAGCGATTCTTTATTGTCAGCCGCGGAGGGAACCACGGCATCAGACCCTGCTGTCCGGTTCTGGCACCAAATGGTGTTGTCGGCAAGGTGATAGCTACCAGCCCTCACCAGTCCCTAGTTCAGACTTTTCTCGACCCGGACTGCCCTATTGCCGTTGTGGACATGCGCTCTCGAGCACCGGCGCTGACCCGACCTGACCGGCACCGGCTTCTCAAGCTTGATTATGTCCCCAAGGATGCCGACATAGCTGTTGGTGATACCATAGTTACATCTGGCCTAGGTGGCATTTTCCCTCGAGGGCTGCGAGTAGGTATAGTTACCGAAATTCCAGACCGGGCCACGGAGTTGTTCAAGACAGTCCGGGTCCGGCCCTTTGTTGATGTAACAAGGCTTGAACAGGTGTTCCTCCTTTGTATTGCCGATTCGCTTCCTCCATCTCTTTCTGACGGCTGGCTTGACAATCTTAGACCGCTGGAGCTAAAGACTCCTGGCGAGTCGGGACGCTAAATGAGGTTTCTGCTGGCTGGACTTTATCTCTATGGACTGTTCATTGTTCAGGCAGGGATTCTACCCGTTGGCCCTGATTTTCTCCTGCTGGCGCTGATTGTCTTTGCCCTCCATGAGGAAAAGTTGCCTTCAACCTTACTGGGTCTGTTTGCCGGTCTGTGCCTTGACCTGACCGCCCCCAGCCATCTCGGTGTCAACATGTTTGTTCTTTCCGTTATCGGTTATGGAGTTTCCTCAATCAGACCCCTTTTCTACCGGGCAAGATGGCATATTGTCATAATGACTGTTGTGGGTCTTGGACTGAAGCAGACAATCAGGTTAATTACAGGTAATGGCCTTCCCCAAGTTGCCCCTCTTATCGTCTCGCTGGTTCTCACCTTGATTCTCAGCCCATTTGCCGAATATCTGGTCAATCCGTTATTCTACCCCGATAACTTCCGTTGGCAACGGCCCCAATGGAAATCCGACTGACTGAATCCATCGGTGGTATTCAACACAAGCGGCTGACCCATGTCCTTTTTATTCTGTTAGGGACCTTACTCCTGCGGCTCGTCTATCTTCAGGTGATTCGCGGTAGCCGATATGCCCGGCTTAGTGAACGGAACCGGGTGCGTCAGGTCATTCTGCCTGCTCCCCGGGGCCGAATCTTCGACCGTAACGGAGTGCCGATTGCCGATACCCGCCCCTCATTCACCTTATCGGTTATACCTACTGAACTTACCGATTCCACTTTGGCATTACTGGCCCGGTTGCTCAATGTCTCCGAAGAAGAGCTACGACGGGTGGTCGAACCGGTAGCCCGATTCCCTTCGCCGGTAAATGTAAAAAGGGACTTGGACTTTGCTACTGTTGCCTGCATTGAGGAAAACCGGTTTCGTCTGCCAGGGGTGCTGATTCGGGTTGATCCGATTCGTTCTTAATGAAGCGGAGTTGAAGAAAGATACTACCTACCGTCGTCTGGACCTCATTGGTCGTTCGGGTATTGAGAGGGAATACGAGACCTGGCTTCGGGGCCGTGACGGTTACGAATATGCTGAGGTTGATGCCCGGGGTCATGAGATTGGGCCTCTACCCGAAAAAAGGCCGGAACCGCCTACTCCCGGCAAGGATATCTACCTGACAATCGATGACCGGCTTCAGGAGCTTGCCTGTGAACTAGTTGCACCTTTTGAACGGGCTGCAGTTGTCGGGCTCGAGGTCAAGACCGGTGCAGTCCTCTGCCTTGTTTCCCGCCCCGAGTTCGACCCGAACGTCTTTATCGGGCCGGTTGACCCGGTTGCCTGGGAGGCCCTGGTGTCAAATCCATCCAAACCGTTCTTCAATCGGGTCATTGCTTCCTGCTATCCACCAGGCAGTGTTCTGAAGCCGATTGTTGCTTTGGCAGCCCTTCATAGTAGAGTAGTCCGCCCTGCAACTACTCTTGACCCCTGTACCGGTCAATTCCGTTACGGCAATCGCGTTTTCAAATGCTGGTCGGCTCATGGCTGGAGGCGATTACTCACTCCTGTAACAGCTATTTCTACCAGCTTGGGCTGAAGCTCGGTCTGGACAGCCTGATATCCTACTGCAGGATGATGGGACTGGGCCAGCCGACTGGCATAGACCTGCCTGGTGAAAAAGCAGGCAACATCCCATCCCGTGCCTGGCTTGATTCTCGCTATGGCAAAGGGAAATGGACATCCGGTGTTATCCTCAATTTCGCCATCGGGCAGGGCGAAATCTTAGCCACCCCACTCCAACTCGCCATGGTCTATGCCGCCATCGCCAATAACGGCGTCTGCTGTCAACCGCACCTAGTGGCCCGGATAGACTCGGCCGGCCGGACAGTCCTAGAGACTCCAATCAACACCCGGACCATTCCAATAAACCAGAATGACCTGAAGGCTGTGAAGCTGGCACTCACTCGTGTCGTCGAATACGGAACCGGCCGGACAGCCCGGATGGAGGAAATCACTTTAGCGGGCAAGACCGGCACCGCCCAGAATCCACCTCGACCTGACCACGCTTTGTTTGTGGGGTATGCTCCGGCCGAGGAACCCGAGGTGGTCTTTGCGGCTCTCGTGGAAAACGCCGGCCATGGTGGCGCAGTTGCCGCGCCGATTGTCGGCCAACTGGTTCGCGCCTGGTTTTCTTTAAGGGATGACTAAATGAGAAAGCTCAGCCTTGCTATCCTTCTGCCGGCACTAATTCTCGCCGCAATCGGTCTGGCAACGATCTATTCTGCCGCCGGGACAAAATATTTTACCCGACAACTACTCTTTTTGCCTGTTGCAGCCGGCGTTCTTGTTGGTTCATATTTCATCCCACGCCGCGTCATCTACGGTCTGACCGAACTCGGTTATCTCTTCACCCTGATCCTCTTGGTCCTTGTCCGCATCATCGGCTCTGGCCCGGGCTCGCATCGCTGGTTTATGCTTGGGCCAGTCTCTATCCAGCCATCAGAGCTGGCCAAGGTAACGGTAGTCCTCATGCTTGCCAAATACCTCAGCCTCAAACGTAACCTGACACTTTCCTTCAGAGACCTGACCCTTCCGGTACTTATTACACTGATTCCGGCCCTGCTTGTTGCGGTGGAACCCGACCTGTCCACTGCAACAATCTTTCCTGCAGCACTTGCAACAATGCTCTATTGGCAGGGGCTCAGACCGTTCCATCTTCTCATCCTGTTCGTGCCGCTTATCTCCTTTGCTGCCGGCTTCTCGCTCTACACCTGGGTCCCGTTCTTTGTTATTTTGGCGGTCATTGCCTTCTGGCGCACCACCCTGCTCCGTGGCCTAGTCTGCCTGGCGATAAGCTCAATATTTGGCCTCTTATCGCCAGTTGTTCTCTCAATGATGAAGGAATACCAGCGGGCCCGCATCCGCAGTTTCTTTGCACCCTGGTTCGACCCACACGGCATGGGCTGGAACGCAATTCAGTCTCAGATTGCAATCGGCTCTGGTCGGTTCATCGGCAAGGGCTACCTGCATGGCACCCAGACCAGGCTCGGCTTCCTACCCAACCGCCATACCGATTTCATCTTCTCGGTATTCGGCGAGGAGTTCGGCCTTTTGGGCTGTCTAATCCTCTTATGTCTATTGGGTGTTCTTGTCCACCGCTTCCTTACCGTTGCCCGTGCCACCCGTGACCAGACCGGTGCGCTCATCTGTGCCGGTTTTGCTGCCATTGTCGGCTTTCAGACGTTCATGAACATCGGGATGCTCCTCGGCCTTCTGCCCATCACCGGTATCACCCTTCCCTTCATGAGCTATGGCGGTTCGTCGCTCGTTGCCAACTTTCTAATGGTCGGGCTGGTTCTCAACATCGCAGCCCGACCCGAATAGCCGATGTCCGACATCAGGTCCTTGACCCTGGAAGAGCTGACAGAACTAGTTCAAGAAAGGGGTTGGGAAAGCTATCGTGCCCGCCAGCTCTTCCGCTGGCTCTGGCAGAAGGGGTGCGAGAGTTTTGACGAGATGACCAACCTGAGCAAGGATTTCAGAGCTGCCCTTTCTAGAGATTTTGAGATTGGCAGGCTCGAAACTTTACGCCGGCTCAGAGCTTCAGACGGAACCGTAAAGTTTACCTTTCGACTCCATGACGGAAAGCTAATTGAATCGGTCTATATTCCCGAAGACAGCCGTCGGACTGTCTGCGTCTCAACTCAGGTCGGCTGTAGCCTAGGTTGCAAGTTCTGCGCTACCGGTCGGCAGGGGTTTTATAGGAACCTAGGCTGGCATGAGATTGCCGGACAGGTTCTCGCCATCCGCCAATTCAGCAAAACCGTTACCAATGTTGTCTTCATGGGAATGGGTGAACCCTTTCTCAACTATGACGCAACGGCCCAGGCCACAAGGGTCATCAATTCACCCGATGGGCTCGCCATTGGTGCCCGGCACATCACCGTCTCAACCGCCGGCATTCCCGATGCCATCCGGGCTTTTGCCCGGCTCGGGTGGCAGGTGAGGCTTGCCCTCTCGCTAAACGCCGCCGATGACCGAACCCGCAGCTGGCTCATGCCTGTCAACCGCCGGTTCCCGCTGGCTGAGGTTATTGTGGCAATCCGCGACTATACTGCGAAGACTGGCCGCCGGGTTACCTTTGAATATGTCCTTATCAGGGGAATCAACGACCGCCCCAAGGACATAACGCACCTCGCCACTCTGCTCAAGGGAATCCCCTGCAAGCTCAATCTGATTCCCCTCAATCCGTTTCCCGGTTGCCCCTACGAACCTCCCTCACCAGCCGCAGTCGAAAAGTTTGCCCGAGAGCTCTATCCGCTATTGCCCGCGGTCACGATTCGCAAGAGCAAAGGTGCGACAATCCTTGCCGGCTGCGGCCAGCTCGCTTCGGTCGGAGAAAGTTAGCCCGGCCCTTACCGAATCACCGTAAGTTTGGTTACAACCTCCCTGTCCCCAGCTTTCACTCTCACAGGATAAACACCGGCTGCCAGCCCCTTCAACCTGAGCTCACCGCTTACCCATCTGCTCAATATGAG
>JBDRUJ010000067.1:0-8556 GCA_039801285.1 Caldifarciminota bacterium | reverse complement strand
GTTGACATGGGCTGCAGTTTTGCTAGAGAATATTGATATAAACATGACTGGAGGTGGATGATGCCGGTATATGAGTATAAGTGCGAGGACTGCGACAAGAAGTTTGAGGTCGTAGCCAGCATCGTGGAGAAAGAGGCCGGGCTCAGCCCGGTGTGTCCAAAGTGCGGAGGCATGAGGGTGCGTCAAGTGTTCAGCCGGTTTACAGTGATTGGAAGCTCTAAAAGTGAAGATGAGGATTTCGATGACAACGGCTCGGATATTGGAGAAGAGGGCGGCGGGTTGGATGATTACGAAGACTACGGTGATGAAGACTGGGGCGAGGATGAGGACCTGGGTGAAGGGTTTGATGACGAAGAGGCCCTTGATTGACGTTGAGGTTTGCCCAGTGACCGACAGAAATTAAGAGGAGGACAAGATGCAGTGGTTCGATTGGATGAGTCTGGCGATTGTCCTGGGTGTTGCGATAATCCAGACGATTCGCGGTCAGAAGGCCGGCGGCATGGGTCTGCCGCTATTTGAGGGGATAGGCCTAGTAGCCGCAGCCGCACTCTCGACAACTCTGGCAAACGGCATTTCCCAAGCGATTGGCATTTCCAAACCGGTGGTCCTTTTGGTGCTGTTCTTAGTCTTCGGCATTCTCGCCTTTGTTTTCGGCCGGTGGCTATTCGGTCTGACAGGCTGGTCGTTCCAATCGTTGGATGGCTTCTTCAGCTTTGTGTTCGGTTTTGCAGCCGGCTGGGCGATTGCTCACATGGTGTTGCGAATCATCATTGAGTCGCAGGGTATGAACGGTGCGCTCGCCACAGCCATCCCGAATGCCCCGATTGCCCGTGAAGTCTATACCTTCCGAACCTGGAATGCCCTCTTGAACCTGCTCTTCAAGGCGAAGCTAGGCCCGGACTTCAACCCCGACATCGGCTAGACTGCGCACAGAGCCGCGCCTTTATTCTTGACTTAGGATGGGATGCTTTTAGAATCACTAGATGTTACAGGTCTATACCGGCGATGGCAAAGGCAAGACAACCGCCGCCTTTGGCTTGGCATTGCGCGCCATCGGCCATGGTTGGCGGGTTCTGATAATTCAGTTCATGAAGGGCGACCCGACTGACGGCGAAGTTCAGGCGGCGCGCCGACTTCCGGGCCTGGAGGTGAAACAGTTCGGACTGCCAACCTTTGTCCAAAGGGGAAACCCCAGCGCTGAAGATATTGCGCTTGCCCGGCAGGGAATGGCAGCTACTGAGGCAGCGCTTAGGGACGGAGGTTACCAGCTTGTGGTTCTTGATGAAATCAATGTTGCGGTTGACTACGGTCTGGTAAGGCTTGAAGACCTTCTGGCGCTGATAGAACAATGCCCCAGAGAGGTTGAGCTGGTGCTCACCGGTCGCGGCGCCAAGCGTCAGGTGATTGAGCGGGCTGACCTTGTTACCGAGATGAGAAATATCAAGCATCCGTATGAGCGGGGCGTGGTGAATCGTGTCGGAATCGACCGTTGAAGAACTTCTGACCCGGTTCCGCCAGGGAGACCGACGCGCCTGCGGCCGAGTTCTTTCGTTAGTTGAGGATGAGGTTCCCGAGGCCCGGATGATACTCCATGAACTCTATCCTTTTGTGGGAAGGGCTTACCGGATAGGCGTAACCGGTCCACCGGGAGTGGGGAAGAGCACACTGGTGGAGAAACTGGGGCTGGAACTGCGCAGGCTGGGCAAGACGGTAGGGATTGTCGCTGTTGACCCGACATCACCATTTTCTGGTGGTGCTGTTCTCGGTGACCGGGTGCGGATGAATGCACTGTTCACCGACCCGGGAGTCTACATCCGTTCAATGGCAACCAGAGGAGGACATGGTGGTCTTGCCGGTCGCACGAAGGAGGTGTGCGACGTCCTGGATGCATTCGGCAAGGATTTTCTCATTATCGAAACGGTGGGAGTGGGACAGATGGAGCTGGATATTGCCGATGCGGCCCACTCAACCGTGGTAGTGCTGATGCCCGAATCGGGAGATTCGATTCAGACCCTGAAGGCCGGATTGATGGAGATTGGCGACATCTTCTGCGTGAACAAGAGTGACCGGGATGGTGCCGACCGGGTGGTTCTGGAAATCGAGACGATGCTGGAACTCCGGACGGTAATGAACGGATGGATTCCACCGGTAGTAAAAACTGTCGCCGCTAACGGGCAGGGTGTAGCTGAGCTGCTAAAGCTTATCGAGAAGCACCGGGAGTTCCTTGAGCGAAGCGAGCTTATGAACCGGCATCGGGTCAGGACAATCGAAAGCGAGATTCAGCGGCTGGTTGACGAGCGGCTGAGAGAGTGTTTCTGGCAGCGACCGGAAATTGTAAAACGGCTCAGGGGGCTGGTGAATGAGGTTGCCCAGGGCATGTCTTCGCCCTATTCGGCTGCCCAGGAGCTTCTGCGATTGGCTCAGTCTGTTTCCAATAGTACAACAGGTGAAGGGAGTGAAGATGTCATCTGCTGATATTGAGCGTATCAGGCGGGAACGACAAAGATGGGAAGCAGGAGTTGACAAAAAGACTCATGAAGATTTTCAGACCGTTTCCGGCATCCCGGTTGATATTCTGTACACCCCGGCGGAGATTGAGGGTTTTGATTACCTTGCGAAGCTGGGATTTCCTGGCGAGTATCCGTTCACCCGCGGGGTGAGAAAGAACATGTACCGGGGACGGTTGTGGACGATGCGTCAGTTCTCGGGCTTCGGGACCGCAGCCGACACGAACCGGCGCTACAAGTTTCTTCTGGAACACGGCGAGACCGGTCTCTCCGTTGCCTTTGATTTCCCAACACTCTACGGCCGGGATTCGGACGACCCGTTGTCGCGAGGCGAGGTGGGCAAATGCGGTGTGGCAATCTCTTCCCTGGCGGACATGGAGGTTCTGTTTGACGGTATCCCACTGGGCGAGATTTCTACCTCGATGACGATCAACGGGCCAGCTGCGGTTATCTGGGCATTCTATATCGCAGCGGCCGAGAAACAGGGTGTGCCATCGGAAAAGCTCCGGGGCACGATTCAGAATGACATCCTGAAGGAATACATCGCCCAGAAGTCATGGCTTTTTCCTCCCGAACCTTCGATGAGGGTAATCACCGACATCATGGCCTTTGCCGCAAAAAAGGTGCCCAAATGGAACACCATCTCCATATCCGGTTATCACATCCGGGAGGCGGGCTCAACTGCTGCCCAGGAACTGGCATTCACCCTGAAGGACGGCTTTACATATGTTGAGGCGGGAATCAAGGCCGGTCTGGATGTTGATACCTTTGCACCGCGGCTCTCCTTTTTCTTCAACTCCCACCTCGATTTCTTCGAAGAAATTGCCAAGTTTCGGGCAGCACGGCGCATCTGGGCGAGGGAGATGAGACATACTTACAAGGCCAAGAAACCGGAGTCCTGGCTTCTGAGATTTCACACTCAGACCGCCGGCTGCACCCTTACTGCCCAGCAGCCGGAAAACAATATCGTCCGCACCGCGTTTCAGGCACTGGCTGCGGTTCTTGGTGGCACTCAGAGTCTGCACACTAACTCAATGGATGAAACTTGGGCGTTGCCTACCGAAAAGGCGGTGCTTATCGCCCTGCGCACCCAGCAGCTTATCGCCTGTGAGACCGGGGTGATAAATGTGATTGACCCGCTCGGCGGCTCATACTATGTGGAGGCGCTGACCGATAAGCTGGAGGAGCAGGCCTATGAGTACTTCAGGAAGATTGATGCCCTGGGCGGAATGGTCAAGGCGATTGAACATGGTTATCCCCAGCGCGAGATTGCCGAGGCGGCCTACCGTTATCAGAAGGCAGTTGAAGAAGGAAGACGCACCGTGGTCGGCGTAAATAAATACGTGATTGAAGGCGAGCGACTGGAGATCCCAATCCTGAAGATTGATGAGCGGGTGGAGAAGGAGCAGCATGAGCGACTGGCGGAACTCAGAAGGCGACGGGACAATTCCAGGGTGAAAAGGACACTGGCCGACTTGCGGGCGGCCTGTGCCGGAA
Source organism: Caldifarciminota bacterium (assembly GCA_039801285.1). GTDB lineage: Bacteria > Hydrothermota > Tepidihabitantia > Tepidihabitantales > Tepidihabitantaceae > JBDRUJ01. Next base: position 4,552 of record JBDRUJ010000067.1, on the reverse strand, counting down.
AGGACAATGTGATGGAGCCGATACTGGAGGCGGCGCGTGCCTATGCGACACTGGGAGAGATTTGCGGTGCGATGAAGGATGTTTTCGGTACCTATCAGGAACCACCGATGTTCTAGGAGGTGTTTATGACAAAGAAGAAACTCAGGATATTGATTGCCAAGCCGGGTTTGGACGGCCATGACCGCGGCGCAAAGGTCGTGGCTCGGGCGCTCCGCGATGCCGGGTTTGAGGTGATTTATACCGGTCTGCATCAGACTCCTGAGATGATTGCCGAGGCCGCAATCCAAGAGGATGTAGATGTGGTGGGTCTTTCAATCCTTTCCGGGGCGCACATGACCATCTTCCCGGAGGTGATGCGACTTCTAAAGGAGAAGGGTGGAGGGGATATTTTAGTTATTGGGGGCGGCATCATTCCGAAAGAGGACATGGAGGCCCTAGAGAATATGGGCTGCGGCAGGCTCTTCGGGCCCGGCACACCTACTCAGGAGATTGTGGATTATCTTAGAGAGAAGTTTCCGGATAGAGCTTAGGAGGCGGGATTGAACTCGATTGTCGTGCCGGTAATCGGTGCGCTCGTTTACATCATAGGCCTCAGGTTCTATGCCTTCTGGGTCGACCGGAAAGTAATTGGTGCCGACGGGAAGAGGGCAACACCCGCACGGATGTTTGCGGACGGGGTTGACTTCATGCCGACGTCCCGCAACATCCTGTTCGGCTACCAATTCAAATCAATTGCCGGTGCCGCACCGGTCCTCGGCCCGATAATCGCCATCAAGTGGGGATGGCTGCCCGTGTTTCTCTGGATTCTGCTGGGGACTCTTTTCATCGGCTGGGTTCAGGACTATACCAGCGCAATGGTATCGGTCCGGAATGATGGGAAGACGTTTGGCGGTATCAGTTTCACTCTGATTTCACCGAGGGCCAGAACCATTCTTCTCATCTTCATATATCTCTATCTGCTGCTCATTGCTGCTGCCTTTGCCAATACCGTTGCGACAGCGCTAGCCCACGCCCCCCGGATACCGCTGGCGATAGTGATGCTGGCGGTCGCAGGAGTGGTTGTCGGATTTCTCATCTATCATGGCCGAGTTCATCTGGCACTCGTGACGGTCATCGGCCTAATCCTTTTTTACGTAGCGTTAGTGATAAACGGTCATTTCTCAATCGTATTCGGCACTCCCGGTACAAACCGACTGGTCTGGCTTCTATTCTCCTTGGTGTTTGCCTTCTTCGGGTCAATTTTACCAATCTGGATTTTTGTCCAACCCATCAACTACCTTTCGTTTTATATAATACTTATCGGGATGATTGGTGCTGTCTTGGGCATAGTTATCGGTCGACCGGTAATGCAGCAGCCGGCCTTCACCAGCTTTACAGTTGGCAGTCTGCCCCTCTGGCCCATGCTGTTTGTCACCGTTGCCTGCGGTGCAATTTCAGGCTGGCACGGAATCGTTTCTTCGACTGGTACATCACGACAACTGGAAAATGAGCTTGATGCCAGACCGGTAGCGGCCGGTGCGATGTTTCTAGAGATGATGCTGGCGCTGATTGCGCTGGTGATTGTTGGTGTGACAACCCCAGGGGCTCAAGCCTCTTGGGACCAACTTTTCGGTTCGGGGCTAGGCAATCTCTTTCATTTCATCGGAATGCCGGCACGTTGGGGCGAGATTTACGGCCCGGTGATGATTGTAGTCTTGGCAATAACTATTCTCCATCTGGTTGTCAGATTCATGAGAATTGCAACCAATGAGCTCCTGGGCAAGGCGTTGCCGATTGTCCGACTGCCGGTGGTTGGAACAACTGTTGCCGTCTTCCTTGCATTTGTTCTCGCCTGGACCGGGACATTCAACTACATCTGGGTCCTCTTCGGTTCGGCCAACCAGTTGATGGCAAGTCTCGCGCTACTCATCGGGAGTGTTTGGCTGGTCTCGGAAAATAAAAAGGCGGGCTTTGCCATAGTGCCCATGATATTCATGTACCTGACAACTATGGCGGCACTGGTTTTGACGAGCAAACAGTTGCTCTATCAGGCAGTCAGTCGCACCGACCTGCTGGGTAAACCGCTGACGAGCGCTAAAATCGCCGGTAACTGGATATCGGGCATCATCGGGCTGGTTCTATTTGGAGCAGCCGTTGTCCTAGCTTATGATGGCGTCAAGGCACTCATCGGGCATGCCCGACAGAGTCACGGTTTAGAAAAGGGGTAAAGGTGGATAAAGAAAAAGAACAAAAGAAGAAACGTGGGGGTATATTCGGCGGGTTTCGGGAGTTTATCTATGGTATGGCCGCTCACGATACCGCTAGATTTGCCCTGAAGACCAGGGGTTCGATGGAGCATCTCTTTATCCTTGTTACGATGGGCGACATGCTGGGCATACCGATTCTGCCCCCCTACTACTCGTTGCGACTGCTGCCTTATGTCGTGCCCCAGATAGCCACCTGGAAGCGAAGGATGCTTCGTGAGAAGGACTTCACCGACACGCTGGCGTAGGCAGATAGAATGAACCTTAGAGAGATTCTGGCTGCTAATCCGAAAATGAAATATATCATGTTTGGCGGTAAGGGAGGATTGGGCAAGACAACATTCTCCGCCGCTGCGGGTTATTATCTCGCAAAACAGGGACATCGGGTTTTGGTCTTCTCGGTTGACCCCCAGGCTTCGCTCTCCGACATCTTCCAACGGGATATCTTCGGCAAGGGTGCGGTTGAAGTCATGGAAAACCTCTGGGCGCAGGAGATTGATGCCGACAAGCGGATTCACGAGTTTCAGGATGAGGTGCGCCGGCGCATCCTTGAACGCTACGGACTGGAAAGAGTCCCGGAAGAGATTGAAAGCTACATTTCGGCCGCAGCGAGCGAACCGGCAATGGAGGAATCGGCGATATTTGATGCGGTGGTCGACATCGTTTTTCAGGGGAATTACGACTACTATGTTTATGACCTAGTTCCTCTGGGCCATGCGCTCTACTACCTCTCAATGAGTTCAATCTACGACCAGTGGATAAACAAGGTCACTGAACTGAGAGCCGAGATGCAGCGCTACACCAGAGTTATCCAGCGGATGAGGTCGAGGGAAGAAAGCGAGGAGGACGAGATTCTCGGTGAACTTCAGGAGATCCGCCAGCGCATCAACCTCGCTTCCTCAATCTTTACCGACCGAGAGAAGACCGGCTTCTTTTTTGTCATGACGCCCGAGGAGATGACCATTCTTGATACCCTGAAGGCCCAGGAGCTCTTTACAAAGTTTGGCGTGCCGGTCGGTGGTTTTGTGGTCAACAGGGTAATACCCGATTCGCTTCTCGCTGAGTCAGTTCCAGACTATCTCAAAAACCGCATCCGCTCTCAGAAGGAACCCTTGGCAAAAATTGAGGAGCTGTTCGGAAAAAGAATTGTCGCCCGAGTTCAGGAGTTTGAACGGGACATCACCGGTCTGGAGATGATTGCACGAGTGAGCGAACAGCTGTTTCAAGGGGGGTAGATGGAAAGGGTCTGCCGGGCTGGTCTGGTTCAGTTCTTCCAAAGCCATCCCAAGCTCAAATTCATCTTCTTCGGCGGGAAAGGGGGAGTGGGTAAGACAGCATTGGCTGGGGCAACTGCGCTCTATCTGGCGGAAAAAGGGAGGAAGGTGCTTTTAGCCTCGACCAACCCGGTCCACAGTCTGAGCGGGCTCCTCTGCCAGGATGTATTCGGAAAGGAGACCGAAGTTCAGGGCACCAATCTTGTGGCCTTGGAGATTGATACAAAAGAGACAATCGTCAGAAAGAAACGGGAAATCAAAGAGAAGATGGAATGGTTTCTGAAATATGCCGACCTTTCCGGGCAGAAGACCGATGAGTTTGTTGAATCGGCCACAATGAACCCGGCTTTTGAAGAATCGGCGATGTTCGAACGGATGGTTGACCTGATGTTTGAGGACCGATATGAAATTTATGTCTTTGACACGGCCCCGACCGCCAATGCACGCCGGCTTTTGGGGATGTCCAAGGTTTACGGACTCTGGGTTGAGAAGATGCTGGCGAGCCGGCGGGATGCTACCAGCCTTGCTCGGAGTCTCTCAATTTCCAAAAAGGAAGCGCAAGACCCTCTGCTTGATTACCTGCTGGCATTTCGGGAGCGGATTGAACGTGTCCATAGGCTATTGACTGATGAAGAGCGAACCGCCTTCTTCTTTGTAACGTTGGCCGAGGCACTGCCGATAGCCGTCATCCGACGGTTTATCGGCTGGTTCAAAGAGTTCGGGATACCGGTGGGCGGTGTGATTGTCAACGGTCTGATTGACCCGCGATATGTTACTGACCAGAGCCATCATTTCGTCCAAAACCGACTTCGGTCCCAAGAAAGATATCTAGAGGAAATCTTCAGCACATTCCCTGATGTGAGAGCCCTGGTTCCCCGATTTGAAACAGAAATACGGGGTGTAGCAAGACTGCGTCAAACCTTCCGGTATCTGTTTCCTGATTAGACAGCTGCCGAACATGGCCGCATGAACTCCGGACAACACTCGCAAATTAGTAGTGATAAAGTAAGTTAGGCAAGCCAGCGCCGGCGCTCT
>JBDRUJ010000066.1:8271-8559 GCA_039801285.1 Caldifarciminota bacterium | reverse complement strand
TTCCTTGAACATCGGCGAGCCGATTCTCGGCGGGAGGGAAATCATACCGGGAATAAAGAATCGGAACTAGCCCTGCACGTTTGAGCTGCTTCGCCCAAGGATGCTGCGAAGAAGCATCGGTGAGGGGCTAAACAACTTGTCCTCTTTCCGTGTTACGCTTGACACGATGCCGATTCGACTATAACCTGTCTTAGGCGACTAGAATTGGGAAGCGTTTCAGGAATCTCAGGCGACGAGTGATATATCCCTGTGATTCCAGAGGATGCGCGTTACCTGAAGGAGGTTGCA
>JBDRUJ010000066.1:0-8261 GCA_039801285.1 Caldifarciminota bacterium | reverse complement strand
ACGACATCAAAAAGCTGGAAAAGACAGGTGCAAGCCTCCGTGCTATTCTTATTCCTATAGAGGAAAACGAACTCAGCCAGGCTCCGCCCGAAACAACGCAGAGAAAGAACCGGCTTTGCCACAAAACATGGAAAGAGGTCCTTGGGAATGTCGAGATGTGGACAAGAGAGTCTTCGAGCAGGATAATCGTGCTGACGCTCAAAGATTTGAAGTTCGAGGATGAAACGCGGAGGAGTTTGCATGGGCCTATTCAGTGTCAGGGTCAAAGTGAAATCCCTGGCCGGTCGAACCGAGGCCTCGGTGAACGCACTGGTTGACACTGGTGCGAGCCTGAGTGTCATTCCGGGCAGGGTGTTAGAGAAGCTAGGAGTTGAACGGCGCTGGCGGCGCAAGTTTGTGCTCGCCAACGGAGAAAAGGTCGAGCGCGACGTGGGCGTGGTCATCTTCGCCTGGAATGGCCGTGAGGGTGCCGCGGAAGTAATCTTCGGTGAGCCGGGCGACAAATCGCTTATCGGTGCCCTAACCCTTGAAACCCTTGGTCTCAAGGTAAACCATCGCAGAGGTTGCCTTGAGCCGATTGAACTGATGTTACTATGACAGTCTGCTCGTGCTTGAGACCATGATAGATTCGGTGCAAGCGGACAAAGGGAAACTTTCAGATAATAGAAGACAGAATAAACAAAAAAACGGAAAGGCAAGGCTTTCTCAAGGAACAAGGAAAAGCATAATTTCGGAGAGAGAGCAGTCGAGCTCTTCAGAAAAGTATTCATAGGCAGGGTCAAGCCAACAGGTCTGTATAACCCTTATGCGGATTATATCGGTGTTTATTTCGGGAAGTTCAAGGATTGCCGGCTTTGCGCTCGGGATATAGAAGCATACCTGCCCCTTGCGGTCAGAAGAAAGAAAGCAGGCTGCGGCCGGTTCGGGCTGGCTCAGTTCATAAGCGGCGATAATTGAATCGGGCTTTTGAGAGTGAGGGATTTCTAGGACTACCCTTTTTACCGCATTGCAGCCACAGGCGGTGCCTCGGGATTGGGTGTAACGGTTGAAGACAATCAGGCGGTTGAACCGGACCGGACTTTTCCATCTCAATGTCAAAACCGGCAGGGTGTCGCCTTTTGCGCTTGACCAGGCGGTAAAGCCGTTATTGTCAACAACCATTTTAAGCCCCTCTGCTGATGCCGGGTTGCTTGGTATTATCTCGGCATCTAAAGCAAGGTTTTTACCCCAGCCATCAGGGACAGGAAAGCGGTATTCGGTTGAGTCCGGACATAACCTTTGCCAGATTTGTTCAATTGTGAGGGTGTCGTCACCGAATAGGTAGCGGTTTTCCTAAGAAGAGGCGGCGACACAAAGGACAAGAAGCAAAATAAACGCGGGCTTTATTTTCAGCTAGTACGCCCGGGCGTAGTAAATCACGGTCTCGGTATCTTTGCCGCAGACTAGGCATTTGCCCGGTTCGCCCTGCTCCTTTGCCGGCATGTTGCGCGGGGTGGTCTTGGTCTCATCAATAATCCGGTTCTCGCACTCTTGGGAACCGCACCAGTGGATACGGAAAAAGCCGGGTCTTTCGGTCAGGCGCTGCTTGAAGTCATCAAGACTTTTGGCCGCACTGGTCATCTCCTTCACCCAGCTCCGGGCACGCTCGAGCATCCCTTTCTGGATTTCCTCAAGGAGCCGGTCCGTTTCTTCAGGCAGCCGGTCAACCGGCACGGACCGCTTTGCCTTGCCATCTCTTGGCGCTAGCACCGCCTGGTTCTTCTGAACATCCCTGGGCCCGACTTCAACCCTGACAGGCACGCCGCGCATCTCGTATTCGTTGAACTTCCAGCCGGCGGTGAACTGAGGCCGGTCATCCAGTTTCACGCGGAGTGGACTCAATGCCGCCTGAACAGCGCGGCACTGGGCAAGGACCTTATCGTCCTCCTTGCCGTAGAGAATCGGCACAATGACCACCTGATAAGGCGCAACGCGTGGGGGGAGGAAAAGGCCCTTGTCGTCGCCATGGGTCATGATGAGCGCGCCAATCAGTCGGCTGGAGACACCCCAGGATGTTCCCCAGGGGTGCTTTTCGGTATTGTCTTCGTCAAGATAGCGGATGTCGAAGGCGCGGGTGAAGTTCTGACCCAGGTTGTGGGATGTCCCGGCCTGAAGCGCCTGGCCGTCAGGCATCAGGGCCTCAATTGAGTAGGTTGCCAGCGCGCCCGGGAACTTCTCCGACTCCGGCTTGAGACCGGCAAGGACTGGAATCGCCAGGTCATTCTCGACAAAGTCAACATAGATGTCGAGAATCCGGAGCGCCTCTTCCTGAGCCTCCTCCTGGGTCCGGTGGAGGGTGTGGCCCTCCTGCCAGAGAAACTCAAGGGTGCGCAAAAAGAGCCGGGTGGTCTTTTCCCAGCGGAAGATGTTGCACCACTGGTTTATCAGGACTGGCAGGTCCCGGTAGCTTCTGACCCACTTGGCGTACATCGAGTTGATGATGGCTTCACTCGTGGGCCTGAGTGCCAGCCTTTCGGTCAGGTCTGAGTCGCCGCCTCTGGTCACCCAGGCGACCTGGGGCGCAAATCCCTTTACATGCTCGGCTTCCTTCAGCAGGAAGCTTTCCGGAATCAGGGTGGGAAAGTAGGCATTCACATGGCCGGTCGCCTTGAACCGGGCGTCAAGTCGCTGCTGCATATTTTCCCAGAGGGCATAGCCATAGGGCCTTATCACCATGCAGCCGCGCACCGGCGCATAGTCGGCAAGCTCGGCCTTGAGCACTACCGCAGTGTACCAGTCGGAGAAGTTTTCCCTTTTTGAGGGAATCTCTTTGACCATGCCTTCGTCTTTCATAGCGTGCTTATAGTAGCGGCCCAAAGGCCGGAGTCAAGCGGCGATAAGGAAAAACATCTGATAGGGCGAGGAAGACCCACACCGATGCCGCCATTGTTACCAATTTGCAGGCGGAATCCAGGGCGGCTTCTAAAGCTCTCATCGTAGCCGCGACTCAGGTGTTCGGAAAGGCTGAAACAGAGGCCGGAATGAAGGCGGACGGAGAGCCAGAGTTGCACACAGAGTCCAAGGCCATAATAAAGGCCGACTTAGATGCCGCCTTTCTGGGCGGTTGCCACGGGCTGACAGAGGCGGCTTTCAAAGCGGAGAGGGAGACGGCCTGGGAGACGACTCACCGGATAGCCACAAACGCATAACCAATTAGAAATGAAAGACTTAGCCAGAAATACCCGGCCGGGAATGAATGACAACTACAGCCGGAACTGAATGAAGAGAAGAAACAAGGCTTTGTAAGGGGTGGTTCTCAGAAGTCCGCCTGGCCAACCCGCACTAGAATGTTCCGGTTCAGAAACAGGTTTGGCTTGACAGATGCCAAGCCTCTGAGATAATCGCAGAGACGCCAATGAAGTCCGTAAAGCCATCACCCGGTTGCAACTTTGTCATTGCCCTTCTGTTACTGACCGGACTCACCGGCTGCCGACGTTCAATGGCACCGGTGCTCTGGAAGATTGAAGGCGATACGGTCGTCACCGTGGGCGACAGCGGCAAGTACCAGTGCTATGTCTGGAGCCCGCGCGGCCCGGCGATTGACTATCGCTGGGAATGCACCGGTGGCCGTTTTGCCTGGGATTGGGGAAACATCACTAAATGGTATGCGCCCGAATCTTCGGGAAAGGCTGTTCTCCGTATCACCGTCAGCGATACCTTCGGGGCTAGTGATACCGACTCACTCGTCGTCCGGGTCAGGCCGCTGAGCCGCACCCTGGTCAACTGGAGCGGTGCGGTGAAGGCCCGGGCCTATCAGTTCTTTGCCGACACCATCAGGATTGGCTACCGCCTGAAAGGCCAATCCGATTCAGACACAACCAGCGTCTATCTCCTTCTGATGAACCACAGCAATTTTGAACTCTGGCGCCAGGGACAGCCGGCCGAGTTTCTGGAACAGCGGCCACTCTTCGTCAGGACCCCCTTCTGGGAAACCATTCCGGCAACCGACCGCTACTACTTTGTTATTGACAATACCCGGAGTTTCAGGGATGTGAACTTCTGGCTGTCGGTCACGGGAACTTCGCCTTAGGCCGCCAGCCGGCGCGCCTCAGAAGGTTCAGAAGGAGAGGGACCGGCAGACCAATGACATTCAGATAACAGCCATGGACAGCGCTGATAAAGAGGCCGGCACGTCCCTGAATTGCATAGGCTCCGGCCTTGTCATAAGGCTCGGCAGTTCTGATATAGGATTCAATCTCCTGGCTGGAGAGCCGGCGGAATCGGACGACTGTTGACTCGGCAGCGGCGAATGTCCGGCGACCCGGCATCGACACAACGGCAACCGCTGATATAACCCGGTGGCTTCGACCGGATAGGAGTTTCAGCATCCGCCGGGCATCGGCCCGGTCTCTTGGTTTGCCCAATATCTCTTTTTTCAGGACAACAATCGTGTCCACACCAACAATCAGGCCCGAAGGAACCCGGGCGCAGACCGAAAGTGCCTTGTCCCGCGCCCGGTCAATAGCCAGTTGCCGGGGTGAGGGGCTGAACCGGCAAGGTCTTTCTTCACAGGCAGGTCGGAGCAATCGGAAGTCGAGGCCGAGCTGGCGCAAAAGCCGGCGCCGTCGCGGTGAGGTGGAGGCGAGATAGAGCCGCTGTTTCACGGTCCGGGCAGGAAGGTGCGGAAGGTGCTCTTGCCGAACTTCACCTCGGGCAGCTTCTTTATCTGGACGGCGAAGTCGTAGGTCCATTTTGCTCCCAGCCGGTTCAGATTCACAAATGCCTCCCAGCAGTGCAAATCCTTCCATAGGGTCAGGCTGTAGTCGGTCAACCTCCGGTCCCGGAAGTTGTAGCCCAGGGAGTTGAGGCTCAGCCGCCAGCCGGGAATGGCAATTGAAACCGAACCGGTCAGCATGTTGTGAAGCTGGCCGAAGGAGTGGCTCAGGTTGAGCCGGATGCCGGTCTCGGTCTTGTGCAAGGTGTCATGTCTTGTCATCTCCCATGAGAAACTGGTGGCGACCGGAATGTCCCGTGCCAGGCGCATTGAGTCCGGAAGGAATGAGCCGGAAGCATCAATCCGCATGTCGGCACGGATGCGGACCGGTCCGGTATCGCGTGCAGGAAATGGAGCCAGGGGAGTAATGCTCACCCCCGCGAGAATCGGGCTCAACCGTCTTGTCCTCAGGTTCCATGAGGTGCTGAAGGTTGCCGAGCCGATGTCCCGCTTCTGCTTTTCCGGGCCGACCTTGGCCTGAAACCCGTTGTTCACCAGAAGGGTGAGCTGGGCACGGGCCGAGTCCAGGGGTTGGATATGGCCGAAGAGGCCTTTGGGAGTCACCGCCGGTTCCCAGGTCAGACCGATGTTCGGTGTTACGGTATGGAGCAGGCCGTGCATGTTGAGCCGCTCCAGTCCCCAGACCCGATAAAGGGAAAAGCTCGTGCCGAGGTCTGCGGCGTATTCCGGGCTAAGCGGCAGGGTGTCGTCAAGGTTGTCAGACTGCCGGAAACTCAGTGCCTCATAGGTATTGAAAACACCAAACAGTCGCTGGCCGGTCTGGAACCTGGTCTCATCCGAGAACTGACGGGAGCGGCCGGCGAATCGGTTCCGACGGTAGTTCTGTCTGTCAGCATAGTGAAAGCTCTGGCTGATATCAATATTGCCGAATGGATAGTCAGGACTGCCCAGACTGAGTGAAATCCCGCCGGCTGGCCGGCGGCTGAGTGCGGTGTCGGTTCCGGCCGAGTCAGCGAACTCGAGAACCCGGGAGAAGGAGAGATTGGGAGTAATTGTCCAGCGGCCGGGTAGGGTTCTCGTGCCCAGTCCGAGCGTGGCGCCCGGCAGGTTTAGTCGTCGGGTATGGCGGATGAAGTCACGCCGGTCTTCCACCCGGGCCGAGAAGCTGCCGATATTCCTGATGCGCCGGCTCACCTCAGCAAAGGAGAACATATCCTGGCGCAGCCAGTCCAGCCGCTCCTCGGCATATTCCGGCGCATAGCTCGTATCGGAAAGGAACTCACCTCGGGCCCTGAGCTCAGTTCCGAAGAGAAACCTTGAGGCATGCTCACCATTCAGGCTGTAGCGCCGGCGCTTGGTATCCCATTCCCTGATGAATGAGCCCTGAACCGAACCCTGGGCAAACGGCTTCACAATGTAAACACCTTCGGTGCGGAACTGAACCCCCTTCTTGGTCATGATGTCGGTGTAGAAGGTGATATCGGAATAGTCGTTGATGACCCAGTAGTAGGAGATGCCCTTGGCAAAATAGCCCTGGTCCCGGGCGTTGCCGACCTTGAACGGCATCAGTCCCGACTTGCGCTTGGAGGCAACCGGCACCAGCCAGAAGGGTGCGGCGAGAACCGGAACGCGCCAAATCCGCAGCACCACCGGCTCGGCGACCGCAATATCATCCATGAAGAGCTTGACCCTAGGACCATAAAAGGCATAGTGGGGATGGGCTAGCTCGCAGGTGGTGTATTCGGCACGTCGGGCGTTGAGGACCCGCTCCTTTACGAGCCACGCCTCGTTCGCTGCCAGAAAGCCGTTCTCAACCCCGGTCCGGGCGGTGCGCATCATGCCCCGGCGGGTGTCAACATTGTACATCAGGAGACTGCCGGTGATGTCTTCGGTGCTGGTGCGGAACCGGACATCCTTGTGGCAGGTCAGGGTGCGTGCCTTGATGTCGTAGCGGATGGAATCGGAATAGACCGACATGTCCCGGTACCTGACCCAGGCCGAGTCAAGGAGGAGAACCTCATTCCTTTTGGCAAAGAAGATGACCCGCTGGCCGCCATACCAGATGATGTCCGAACCGGTGGTGTCCGATTCCTGGGCAGCGGCCACGGGAAAAGGCTGTGTCAGGAGCAAGAGTGCCCAGAACAACATCGGCCAATGTTAGAAACCGGTTTCAGAAAGTCAACCCTGTGGGCCGGTGGGCACGAATCGGTTTCAGGGGACAGCCATTGCACAACGGCCGGGAACGGCAGTGACTCTTGGCAAGTTTCACCAGAAGGGCGTGGAACTCGTTGAACAACCTCACCCGCCGGGGAAGATTGTCTTCAAAGAGGGCGCGAATCTGTTCGTACGGTTCATCACCATTTATAAGATTATGCCGTGAGAGAATGCGCCTGGTATAGGCGTCAACAACAAATACCGGGCGGTTCAAAGCGTAGAGCAGGATTGAGTCGGCGGTTTCCGGGCCGATGCCCTTCAGTGCGAGCAGCTCCTGGCGGAGCCGGGCTGTCGGCAGTCGCCTGACCGCCTCAATCCCGCCGCGCGATTTCAGCCAGTGCACCAGCTCCAGGAGCCGCCGGGCCTTGACATTATAGTAACCGCACGGCCGGATGTGCCGGCCGAGCGTTGCCGGTCTGAGCCTTGCGAGAGCCTCCGGAGTCAGCAGCCGACGCTCCTTGAGCCCCTTCAACGCCTTGACAACATTATCCCAGGCAGTGTTCTGGGTAAGGACCGCCCCGACCATCACCTCGAAAGGTGTCTCGGCCGGCCACCAGTGCTGGGAGCCAAAAGTCTGATAAAGTCGCTGGAAGATGTCGTCGAAGATTACCGAAAATGGCCGATTACGACGGCTATCGGCCATGGAGCGGACATTCCTGCTGCGGTTCTGTGCCTTTTATGAACACCTCATAGCGGACTCGAGGGCAGCGGGCAGTGGCCAGCCTCCCGGTCTGTTCGCAAATCGGCAGAGTCACCAGTGAATCCTGGAATTCCGGTGGTAACGGAAAGGCGGAGAGCGTGTCAGGCCTGACCTGCTTCATGAATTCGGCCCAGGCCGGTGCCGCAATCCCGCCGCCGGTGGCGCCCCGGAAGATTGTCCGCTTCTCATCAAAGCCGACCCAGACACCGCAGCAGATGGATGGCGTGTAACCGATGAACCAGGCATCGGTGTAATCGTCGGTGGTCCCGGTCTTGCCCGCGGCCGGGCCTGAATAGCCCCGTGCCCGGATTGCGGTGGCAGTCCCTTCGTTGACTACACTCTGGAGCATATTTGTTACCACATAGGCGGTTGCCGGTGAAAGCACCGGCTGCAGCTCGGTCCGGTTCTGTTCAAGAATCAGACCATGCTCATCCTCAACCCGCAGGACCATAAGCGGCCTGGTCCGAATGCCGTTATTGGCCAGGGTGTTGAAGGCATTGGTCATCTCCAAAAGCGTCACATCGGCCGAGCCCAGCGCCAGCGAATATACCGGCTGCAGGTGCCTCTCAATCCCCATGAGATTGGCATACCGGACGAGAAGTTCCGGACCGAGCTTGACGACAAGCCGGACCG
>JBDRUJ010000065.1:4217-8581 GCA_039801285.1 Caldifarciminota bacterium | reverse complement strand
GTGTGCCAGTTGCAGGTGCGGCAGTCCGAGCCGCAGAACGAAACATATCTCTTCTTCTCCTCTTCATAGTTCATCTTGCACCCATCTGGCAGTGGCTCTGAATAGCACTGTGCGAGTTTAGTGCTGGATAACTACTTTGGCTGTGTGTAGCTCCGCACTCCGGATGAAGTAGGTTCCGTTCGGTATATGTCGGACATCGTTCGGGCCGGGCGAAAGCTCCATAACTTTTTGCCCTGACACCGCATACACTTCAGCCCGGTCTTTCTCCTCAAGGTGGAGCAGCTTAGTCGCAATGCTGGGCCACACCCACCGCTTGGCAACGAGAGCCCGGTTCTGCCTAGACTCAGAAACCGCCGAGGACACAGGCGAGAGCTGCATGAACATCACATCCCAGAGCCCAAGGTTAGGCGTCCTCGGCACCCGGCTGGTCCAGAAAAGGTCAACACCAGCATCGGTCACCGGGTAGCCAAGATGCGGACAGTAGGAAGAAACCGTGTCATTTGTCAGGTTCAAAATCGGCGACCACTCCTGACCATTGAATGTCCGATACAGTATGTCGTATTGGAGCTCCCGGTCGGGCCTGCGGAAATGCCGGGGCCAGACCGCATAGACTTTGCCGGCACTGTCAACGGTCATGCTGCCCGGGCCGATTATACTGCTGCCGTGAATTGATTCGCTGACGAGGACTGGCTGTGACCAGGTGGTGTCATACACTGCATAATAGTACAGGGCTAAAGTGTCTGTCCTCCGCATATAGCCTCGGCACCACATCGCATGGAAGCGGCCATGTGAGTCTGCTGCTGCGCAGCCACCATCGGTCTCCCATGTGGTATCCCGGATTTGTTTCGGCGACCACTGGCCGCCACGCTTCCACCGATACACTCCCCGGTCCCGGTCAGCCCGCTCGTTCCAAGTCAGCAGGATGTTGTCAAACCGGTCTATCGTAATCAATGGTGCGCAGTCGTCGGCATAGGGGTTCTGGCTGAGGTTTTCGGGTGTTGACCAACCACTGTCGTCCCTGATGCTGTACCAGACCTCACGCCACTCTATAGGACTGGGGGGAAGATTCCAGACCAGATGCACCCGATTCAGGCTGTCGCATACCAGCGAGGAGTAAGGGTCACCTGCTCTTTGCTGTTGATATGACACCCGTTCTGGTGGCTGCCAGCCGGTGCTGTCCCGACAGCGGTAGAAGACTTCCTCATATTCTCCCTCGACCTCATCCTCCCACCAAGAGCAGTGCAGCCAGCCCCGGCGGTCAATTGCCAGAGCCGGGTATACTGACCTGGGCCGACCAGTCATGCTCACATTGAACGTGTCGCTCCATGTGAGACCGTTATCTGTGGAATACACATAGTAGATGTCACTGATTTGACCCGGCCCGGAGCCAAAGTTGTTGGAGAAGACCACATGCAGCGTGCCCGCGCTATCCCGGACCGAACACCGTCTAGTTGCGTATCCGAGCGCCTCACACCAGTTAGTTCTGGCTACGAAGCGAGCTGTATCCGGATAAGCTACCAGCAATACTAGGAGTAATCCCATCGCCACAGCATAGCACTTTCTCTGGAGGCGGTCAAGTGCCGACCGCCTCCAGATTTATCGCCTTTGCTACCTCAAAACCAGCACCTGCGTTCGCGTTCTGCTGGCCGGGCCTAGCGCCTCAAGGTGATAAACACCGGCCGGAACCTGCCGGCCGTGCTCGTCCCGGCAATCCCACCGGATTTCTGTTCCGGAGCAGAGAAGTCGTCTGACCAACCTGCCTTGAACATCAGTCACGGTGACTGCCGTCATCCGGACTGGACCGCTGGCCAAGTGGATAGTTACTGACCCTCTTGTTGGGTTGGGCCAGACCGTGAGTGACAACGGCTCGGTTGGCGTTGTGCCCGCAGACTGACCGCCGCCGGCTTGGTCGTCGTTGGGATTCTGTTTGTACCAGACGGACAGTCCCTCGACCGCGCGCGAGTCGCCGAACACAACATGCCTTCCTTGCGGGTCGGCAGTTATCTTGGGGAAGCGTGAATCGGAGTAGATGAAACTGGGCTCAAGTGATGTAAGCTGAATGATTGGGCCCCATGTCTCGCCGAAATCCGCAGATTTCCGGTACTTGATGACATCGGTGTACATCCCGTGGGTCCACCACACAACATGAACGCCGAGCTGGTCAACGACAACATCAGGATGATAGCCCGTGCCAATCTACTGGAGTGAATCCCAGTTAGCCCCGCGGTCTGTTGAGCGGGTGTAGTAGATTTTATTCTCGCCTTCCTGCCAGACCAGATGCAAAGTCCAGGGGTAGGCGGCTTCATAGCAGTCAATCGCAGGGTAACGGGAGTTCTCTTCCGTCGGCCAGACTAGCCATCCGCTGGTGCCATAGAACCAGTTCTCGCCACCGGTTCCTGACCAGTTGATGCGCAGGTTGAACTTGTCTTGAGTTCCGCCTGGGAAGTTGTCGGCCCAGACTACGATGATGAACCCGCAGGGTTGTGGCGGTGGTGCTGCTTCCTCTACCAGAACTTCTGAGCAGATGTCGGCATCTTCAGAGCGGCCGGGCAGGTCGGTAAGCCGCATCCCGTTGTCAGGCGGCACGCCCTGGCCTTGAGGCGGTTCCCAGGTGCGGCCCTGGTCCATTGACCGCTTGAAGAAGAGCTCAGTATTGTCGGCTCCGCCGAAACGGTCGTCGTCCCACACCGCATGCCTCCAGCCCCAAAGCGAAGTCACTGTGGGTCGCAAGCCCTGACCGAAGGGGCTGCTGCCTTCCCAGGTGACACCATTGTCTGGCGAGAAGTCACGCCAGATTGCCCCGCCGGTCGGTGCTAGAACCACCACTGTTCCGTCGTCAGCAACCATGGCGATCTGGTTATCGGGACAGGCATGCTGGCCGCCACAGATATGTCGGGGCGGTTCCCAAGTCCGGCCACCGTCTGTCGAACGCGTATACCAAGGAAGAAGACACTCTGGTTCGAGGTTGCAGTTGACCACACCGGCCACATGGATGATTGAGTCGTAGGTGCTGATTGCCAACCCGTTATAGGTGAGGACTGCCGGACCAGGGGCCACCAACACCTCGTCACGCCAGCCAAGCGGGTCGGCGGGCACAATCGCTAATACAGCCAGTAGCAGGGCTGCTGCTAAGCTGCGCTGAAACATAGAACCTCCTTCGGGTCGTTGGTCGAACACGGCCCTCAACGAGATTATACCCCCCTGACCGCATTGTCAAGTGGACGAAGCGAGAGGCTTTGGGACACCCGAATCGGACCGCACCTGTCTACTTTGCTCAATGCCTTCTCAGCGCAAAAGCAGAAGGGGAACGGTTATTGACCTCCTCTTGTCCCGGATTCTCAAGTGGTAACTCCCCGACAGAAGGTGCCGGTCAAGACTCAGCGTGTTGTCAGGGCCGCAGAGCCGGGCCTCTTGGACAAGGCTGCCGCAGACGTCATAGACCGCAACCTCAGCATCAGGCAGAAAAGGGCCGATGATTCTCACCTGACCGGTGGTCGGGTTGGGCCAGACGCCGCAGGACGGTCGTCGTTCAGCCGGGAACTGAGCCCCGACCGGCGGCAGAATCCGCGCCCGGAAGACATCGCCGTTCGGCCCGGTTGCGGCATAGAGGAAGCTTGTATCGCCGATACTCTTCTCCAGCAGGGCATAGACCACATTGGCATTGGGCAGGGTGCCGGTGCTCGCCCAGGTGAGCCCTCCATCCGATGAGACAAACACCTCCCCATTAGGTGCGGTTCCCGCAAGCAGGTCTCCATTGGCGGTTCGGCAGAGTGCGCGGACGCCCGAGGTGTTGTTGAAGTAACCGTAGCCAATCTCCTCCCAGTTGGCGCCGCCGTCACTGCTTTTGAAGACCCGGCCGATGGGCTCGACTGGATTGGTCTTTGGATAAGTCCCGGCATAGAGAATCCCGCCCGGTGTCTCAATGATGGTCGTGGCATGGCCGGCATCAAACATCGTGCCGGTTGCCGCCCAGCTCGCACCGCCGTCGGTTGACTTGAGGACCAGACCGCCGGTTCCCCAGGTCCCGCAATAGAGACTGCCGTCAGCCGCCTGAAGAAGGAGATAGTGATAGGAGTTGTAGGCGGTTGAAGGCCCCTGGGCCCAAATAAAGCCCCGGTCGGTTGAATAGCAGGGCGGATAGCCGGACATCCCCAGGTAATTGATTCCGGCATGAATCCTTCCTGAGGCATCCTCAAGCAGGGCGGTGATTGCCTGTCCCACCCTGGCACCCCGCAGCCTTGAGCGGCAGAGCCAGCTTGCCCCGCCATCGGTTGAGATATAGAGATGGCCCGAGTCGGCACCGTTATAGATTGAGCGGGTCCCGGCAAAGAGGCTGTCGCCACTGGCGATGAGAGAGTAGAGCC
>JBDRUJ010000065.1:0-4167 GCA_039801285.1 Caldifarciminota bacterium | reverse complement strand
AGAAGTCGGTCGAAACAAATACCCAGCCCGAGTCGGCCGAACTGGTGTCAATGTTGGCGGCGGCATACAGATTGCCATTCGGGCCGGAAATGAGCGCGGTCACGGTCCGGGCCCCTGCCAGCTCACCGGTGTTGACCCATTCCAGCCCGGCCGCAGCAGTCACCAGAACAAAAACGGTCCAACATCTCATAATGCCTCCTTTCAGACTACTGATTATCGGCCCGGTTCGGCGACTGTCAACAAGATATTGACAAACTTCTGAGGGGGGTATGATTCCATAGAATCTCAGGAGGTCCTATGCATCGTCTCCTTATTGCCGCTATTGTTCTGGCCCTGGTTACCGGCTGTCAGGTGCCGCCGGCGACGCCCGAGCCACCGAACGGGCCGAGCCGGGCCGGCATCGGTGACACCTGCCTTTTCACCACCGTCACGACCGACCCGCTCAACCTGCCGATTGCCTACCGTTTTGACTGGGGCAATGGCTCAGGTTCGGGATGGAGCCAGTTCATGCCCAGCGGCCTAGCGGTTTCGATGAGTTATGCCTGGCCCCGACCGGGAAGCTTCCAGGTACGGGCCCAGGCGAAAAACATCATTGGCGCAACATCCGAATGGTCGGCCGGCCATCCCATCACCATCGGCACCCAGGCCGGCTATCCCGACAGCGTCGTCGCCACCGTCCCGGTCGGCTATGCTCCTTTCAGCCTCTGCCTTCTGCCCAACGGCGAGTTCCTCTATGTCTGCAACCGCAACGGGACCGTCTCGGTCGTCCGCACCAGCGACAACACCGTTGTCGGCGCAATCGAACTGGGCACCATCTCCGACCATTTGGCAATCCACCCCTCGGGCGGCTTCGTCTATGTCACCTGCCCGGAAATCAATAGCGTCAAGGTTCTGGGCTATCGCCGGCACCCGTAGGGAGGCAGACTAAGCGGAGATTTTCAGCCGGATTCCCCGTTTCGGCAGCTCTTTGATGAACAGTCCTGGTGGAATTGCCCGTTCGTTCGGCAGGACACCCGGCCCATTTGCCTGACCCCGGCCCAGCATCAGGGCGACGATTGCCGCGGAGAAGCCGGTTGTCCGCATCATCGCAGTCAGACCGGTCCGCCTCTCGGCGTAATCAATCACCTCGTAGCGGATAGTCCGCACCCGGCCCTGCCCTTTCCCCCTGACCTCAACCCGCAGGAGCACCACATCATCCTGCTCAAACCCCAACATTCTTTCCAGAAGATATATCAGCACCTCACGCGGCACAACCCGCCTTCTGTTGATGGTCACCGGCTCTGAATCCATCAGCCCCAGCTCCCTGAGCAGCCGGAATTGGGCGCAATGGCCCGGATACCGGACTGTCTTGTAGTCCAGGCTTCTCACCCTGCCGCGCAAGGTCTCGGGAAGGGTTGACGAACCGCCCGAGGTGTTGAACGCCTCAAGCCGGCCAAAAGGCTCCGGAAAATCAATCGCCTCAACATCGGTCAGAGGCTCAACCCAACTCTGCCGCCAATTCCGGATGACCAGACACGGCTCAGAATACTCATTGATGAGACCATGGGCCGAGAAGACCAGCCGATAATTGAACGGCGGCCTGGGCTTCTGCGGCAACCCGCCGACCCGGATGCGAACCACCTCGGTTGAGTCCAGCCGGGAAACACCGTCAGCCACGAGGATATTCGTCATCCCCGGTGCCAGACCGCAATCGGGAACAACCGTCACATTTGCCCGCCGCGCCCGGCAATCAAGCTCAAGCTGCCGCCGCACAATCCCGTTATTACCGCCCAGGTCGCAGAAATGGGTCCTGGTGGCGATGGCGAGCCTGGTGAGACTGAGATTGTAGAAATAGGGGACGCAACTCACCGCCACATCGCACCGCTCCATCAACCGGCGCACGGCACGCCGGTCGGTCACATCGGCCCTGACTATCCGCAGCTTGGGGCTCTTCAGCCACCGGCAAAGGGCCTGCAACTGTCCCGGCTCCCGGTCGCAAACTATCACCTCTGGGACATCCCGCTGCCGCACCAGGTCATAGGCTACCGCCCGCGCCATCATCCCCGAGCCAAGAATCAGGGTCTTCATGCTACGACTTCGGCCGGCCGTGGTCTCGGTAATTAGTCATCAACTCCAAGCATAGCGTAACCGGCACGGCTGCGCAACCCTGGCGCCGGCAGACTGAAAGTCGTGGCCCCTCTATCTTGTGAACCCTCGCACGCCGACCATCCCCCCTTCCCGCACCACATAAAGCGACTGGTGAATATTTCCTTCCGGAAGGTTCAGCGCAGCCTCAGGCTCGAGCAACCTTCCTAAATGATACTTAAAGTCCGTAGACATAAAGACCACATTTATCCATACTTAATTTGTTATGAATGACGACACGCTAGCGCGTTTCGGCCGAAGGGTCCGGGAGCTCAGGAAGAAGAAGGGGTTGTCGCAAGAAATGTTGGCTCTAAATGCCGGCCTCGACCGAACGTACGTGGGTAGTGTAGAACGCGGAGAACGAAACATATCGCTCATCAATATAGTAAAGCTAGCGAGGGCTATCGGAGTAAAGCCCGATGCGTTGTTACGCTAACGAGGAAGGAAAACCACGATGTTTAAAAAAGGCCAGATTGATAGCGCAAAAAAACTACTGAGTTTTATCGCTGCAAGAAACCATGAAGAGATGGTTAAAGCTTCTCTCGAACTGCTGCGAGAAATGTTCGGCCAATCTGTGGCCGAAAACGCAGAAAACAACGGTCTGCTAAGACATCAATCGATTCTTCGTGCGAAAGATCACGTATCTTATTGGGGGATTCTTGCGCAGAATGCCCCTTTGAGCGGCACATATGAGAATTTTTCGCTAGTCGTGTTTCCCGAAGAAAAAGATGAGCCGAGCCAGCAACTACTTTTATGCTTTGGTATCGGGACAGGCGGGATTACAGATGATGCAGAACGACTTAGAATGCCCTGGGTCAGTAGGTATGCTCGCTCCCTATTGCGCTTGGTACGCAAGAACGGGTGGGTGGTAGATGGGACGAGGACTTTCGCGAAAGACGATTTTGCAGATATTCAACTCCCCATCGACGAACCTACTATCAATAGTCTGGGAAACTTCGCTAACCACGAAAGCCTCTGGCGTGCCTACAGCAAATATCTGCCTACTGCGTGCGTAATTTCACCTGACGACAAGGGCGCCTGGGTATTTCTTGCGCATTTGCTCTTATATGGCAAATTCCGAGAGTGGAAGGTGCTCAAAGCTTACTATAACATCTTCCACAACGAATTGATCCCTGCCTTAGTTGACATGGCTCGGCCTTACCCGAAAATCGAGGAGCTTGTTCAGTTCGTTCGCGAGAGGAAATACGTAATCCTCCAAGGACCTCCGGGGACCGGTAAATCGTACTTGGCAAAGCAAGTTGCCGTAAGGTTAATGGAAAGTGACAAGATTACCTGTGATGTTATTCAGTTTCACAGTTCTTTTGGTTATGATGATTTCGTTGAAGGGTTCCGGCCCGATGTCAATAAGGACCAACAACTGTACTTTGTAGCGCATGAGGGGGCATTTGTTCGTGGCCTCGAGAGCGCAGCGAACGGCAAAGGCCACCTACTTATCATAGACGAAATTAATCGTGGCGACCTGAGCCGAATATTGGGAGAAGCTATCTATCTCCTTGAGCCAGGAGAATCTCGCACAGTGCGATTCAGATCGGGTAAAGAACGGACCATGCCCGATAAGTTTTACCTGCTTGGAACCATGAACACTGCAGATAGAAGTATTGCCCTCCTTGATTTTGCCATACGCAGAAGATTTGCATTCATTGACGTTTGGCCGTCGGCAAAACAACTGGATGATTTGCTGGCAACGTCAAACTTGACAGATAGTGGTAAGCAACTGGCAAAGGGCCTATTCGCCCAATTGCAGTCTGTTTTCTTTGAGCTCGCTACCGATGAAGATGCCGTGTTGCAGCCAGGACATACATACTTCTGGGCAGTCGATGATGGGCAGCTTCGGCGCCGACTCAAATACGAATTGGCGCCACTTTTGTGTGAGTACATACGCGAAGGGCGGCTGACATTAGCCAGGAACGAAATAAATCAGATTATAGATAAACTTGAGGATGTCGAGGACACAAATCAGGATCGAGTTGACTGATTTCGAAGATACTAGAACAGTATCCAGAGATCTTCTCGCAACTTGGT
>JBDRUJ010000064.1:4262-8833 GCA_039801285.1 Caldifarciminota bacterium | reverse complement strand
CGACCGCATTACCGCCGTTCTCCACCACCACCTTGATGCCGCCTTCAAGATAGCCGATGCCTTCGTTACGGTCCTTGCCCTTTTTCAGAATTTTGACCTTTATGGTCGAGCCGGGAAGATAGGCCGGCTTGAAGATGTTATAGATTTCCTGGGTGGTGACGACCGGCAGGCCGTTACAGGCCCCCTTGAGCTCGGCGCTATTGGTAATCAGAACTGACTTCAGTTTGCGCAGTTGGGCGACAAGCCGCTCCTGATTGACAAGCTCCGGGTCTAACTTGACCTTGATACCCGGAATCTTTCTGAGTCGCTCAATCGTCTCCCACGCCCGGCGGGTAGAATGGTCGGCCTCGGAACTGGGCCGGGGCGGCTCGGGCAGAAGGAGTCGGCCGCTGACCAGCCCCAACTGAAGAAAGTCGGCAATCCTCGGGTCGGTCAATGTTTGCAAATCTATTATAAAGGTCTTGGTTCGACAGAAAAACATCAAATCCTCCATTGTGCCGTGTTTCCGGCACCGCAACATTACTGGGCCGCAAGACTGATTTCATCTGATCTCTACTATCTCAAGAGCCTCGCGGACCGATGCAACCGGTAGTAACAAGGCCTGCCTGGTCACCTTCTTGCCCGGCAGGCTGCGCCGGGGAAGGACGACACGTTTGAAGCCCAGCCGCGCCGCCTCGGTGATGCGGCCTTCGGCTCGGGCAACGGAGCGTACCTCACCGCCCAGACCCACCTCGCCAAAGAAGACCATATCATCGGGCAGGGGGATGTTGCGAATGGATGAGGCGATGGCAAGGAGTATGCCCAGGTCGGCGGCCGGCTCCTGAATCTTCAGGCCACCAGCCACATTGATGAAGACGTCTTCGCCGCCGGTAGCGATACCGGTCCGCCGTTCCAGGACGCAGAGCAACATGCTGAGCCTTCGATAGTCGAAACCGGTGGCCACCCGTTGCGGCAGGGCATAGGGCGTCTTGGCGGCCAGCGCCTGGACTTCAACAAGCAGGGGTCTGGTGCCTTCAATGGTCGCGACGACCGCCGAACCGGACACCTCGGTCTGGCGGCCGGAGAGAAAGAACTCTGAGGGATTGGCCACTTCGGTCAGCCCCGATTCGGTCATCTCGAACACGCCGATTTCGTTGGTCGAGCCGAACCGGTTCTTGACCGCGCGCACGATTCGGTACTGCTGGGCCCCTTCGCCCTCAAAGTAGAGGACGGTATCCACCATATGTTCGAGCGTCTTGGGCCCGGCAATCGCACCAAACTTCGTCACGTGGCCGATGACGAAGGTTGTGATGGTGCGGCTCTTGGCTAGGCGCAAAAGCTCGGCAGTGCACTCCCGCACCTGGCCGACGCTTCCAGGCGCACTGGTAAGGTTGGCGGTAAAGACCGACTGGATTGAGTCAACCACCAACAGGCCCGGTTCAACCTCTTGGACCCCGTCAACTATTTCCTCAAGGTCAACGGTACAGAGGACAAAAAGACTGCGGGTATCGGTGCCGAGCCGTTCGGCCCGCAACCGCACCTGTTCCGCCGACTCCTCACCGGAGACATAGAGGACCTTGGCACCGTTTTTGCCCAGCCGGTCGCAGACCTGAAGCATGAGCGTTGACTTGCCGATGCCCGGCTCACCTCCCAAAAGGAGCAGAGAACCAGGGACCAGGCCGCCGCCTAAAACCCGGTCGAGTTCACCGATACCGGTGACCTGTCGCCGGACTGGCCGGGAACTGAGCTCACTCAACCGCTGGGGCTTGCTTCCCGATAAAGCGGTTCGGTTCCGGCCCGGCCGTTCCCTTTTCTTGGCGACCCTTTCCTCCTCGACCAGCCGGTTCCATTCCCCGCAATTAGGACAGCGACCCAGCCAGCGGCCAGTCTCATAGCCGCAGTTCTGACATACAAAGACGGTGTGCCTCATAATTCAGTGTCGGCCAGTTCGGAGCCGGGTTCCTCGGGCGGCTCCTCCCGGCCACCTGTATAGGGATTTTCAAACCGCATGCACTCTTCGAGAAACACAAGCTCGATGGTCTTAGTTGGGCCATTGCGCTGCTTGGCGATGTTCAGCTCGGTCTTGCCCCTTAGGGTCGGGTCCTTCTGATTGTAGTAACCGGGCCGGTAGAGCAACAGCACCACGTCGGCATCCTGCTCAATCGCACCCGATTCCCGCAAGTCAGAAAGCTGGGGCCGCTTATCGCCCCCGCGGGTCTCCGGAGCACGCGAGAGCTGAGAGACGACTAGAACCGGCACCCCGAGCTCGCGCGCCATCCCTTTCAGTGCCCGGGTAATCTCGGCAATCTCCTGCTGACGGTTACGTTCGCGGCGCCGGTCGCCATGGGCCTCCATGAGCTGAAGGTAGTCAACGATGACCAGTCCCAGAGGGACCTCGGACTTGAGCCGCCGGGCGCGCGCCCGGATGTCCAGCGCCGTGAGCCCTGCGCTGTCGTCAATGAAGAGCGGCGCCTCAAACAACGGGCCGAGGGATTCAGCCAGCCGCGAGTGTTCCTCCCAGCTGAGCATGCCCTTGCGGAGTTTGTGCATCGAGATACCGGCCTCGGAGCACATCAGCCGCTGAACCAGGGACTCGGTGGACATCTCCAGGCTGAAGATGGCTACCGGGATTTTGTGGCCGGCGCTGGCGTTGACGGCAATATTGAGGGCAAAGGCGGTCTTGCCCATCGCCGGTCGGCCGGCAACGATTATCAGGTCCCCCTTCTGGAGGCCGGATGTGAGTTCGTCCAACTCGTGGTAGCCGGTTTCAACACCGGTGACCAGCTTCCGCTCAGCCATGGCGCGGTCGATGTGTTCCATCTCCACTCGGAGCAGCTCCTTGATGCGGCTGAACTCCCGTCGTGCCCCGGCCTCTCTAATCTGGAATATCTGCTGCTCGGCAAAATCGAGCAGACTCTGGGCGGTCCGGCTTTCGTCATAGCTCATGAGGACAATCTCGGTTGCGGTCTGGATGAGCTGACGTTGGACCGCCTTCTCAAGGACGAGCTTGGCGTACTCCTCGCAATGGGCGGTGGTCAGGACCGAATCCAAAAGGCTGGAGAGAAAAGGCTGACCGCCGACCGCCTCCAGCTCCCCCATCCGTTTGAGCTCGGCCGCGACCGTGACGATGTCGCAGGGCTGGTTTTTTTCAAAGAGCGCCAGAATCGCCTCAAAGACCTTGCGATGGGTCTGGGAGTAGAAGTGCTCCGGTCTGAGGTACTGAATAATTTTCGGAACGGCCTCGGCGTCGAGGAGTGCCGCAGCCAGGACCGCGGCCTCGGCCTCGAGCGCCTGGGGCGGCTTGCGGCCCGGTAGCTCCGTTCCCTCGCCAGTCGTTGTCACCATTACCTCCGCAAGCGATAGAGCCGGCCGACCTCAGCCACCAGCCGGAGGGCGAACTCCGATTTCGCCATTTTCGGCAGAACCTTTTTGGGGCCATCGGCGAAGAGCAGGGTGGGACGGATTGTGTCCGACCCGGCGGTGACAAGCGGGTTCGCAACAATCATCTCCAGCCGCTTGGCCCGCAGCTTCTTTCGGGCGCGAGCCAATGAGTCATCCAGGGAGAATCCCACGACTAGGGGCTTAGGGTTTGCCCTGGAGACCTCCTTGAGAATGTCAATTGTTCGTTCCAGCTTCACAACCAGCTGCTCCTTGTGCTCTTTGGTTTTGCCCGTGGCTATGGGACGATAATCGGCCACCGCCGCACACATTATAAGAATATCGGTTTCAGGAAGGGATTGCAAGACCGCCTGCCGCATCTCTTCGGCGGTCCACACAAGCCTCTGCGGTATCCCTTGAGGAAGGGGGACTGAGACCGGCCCGGCAATCAAGCGGACTGAAGCACCAGCCGCAGCAAAGGCGCGGGCAATCTCGACACCCAGCAGGCCGCTGGAGCGGTTGGTTATCACCCGGACCGGGTCAAGTGGCTCCTCGGTGCGGCCGGTCGTCACCGTCACCCGGACGCCGTCAAGCCGGTGCCTGAATTGGAGAGCCTGCCGGCAGTGCTCAAAGATGAGCTGAACGTCGGCAAGCCGTCCCGGGCCCGAGGTACCACAGGCCAGTTCCCCACTCTCCGGCTCCACAAACCGGTAGCCCTGTTCTTTGAGCAGGGAGATGTTGCGACGCACCGACGGGTTGTGCCACATGTTGACATTCATCGCCGGAGCGATGATGACCCGGCCAGCTCGCACCAGCTCTAACGGAACCGCCAAGAGGATGGTCGACAAAAGGTCGTCGGCAATCCCTGAGGCCAGTTTGCCGATGATGTTGGCAGTTGCCGGCGCCACGACAACCACCTCTGCCCAACCGGCCAGGTCAACGTGCTGGATGCGTTTTGCCGAGTCCGATGCTGCGGAGCGGTCCGATCTCGGCCGAACCTTAGGAAAAAGCTCCAGCGCCACCGGTCGGCCTGAGAGGGCACGGAACGACTCCGGCCCGACAAACTTGCATGCGGCGCGGGTCATCACCACCGTCACCTCCCAGCCCGCCTTCCGCATGAGCCGCAAAAGCTCCAGTCCCTTGTACGCGGCGATGCCGCCGGTCACGCCCAAGAGGGCACGGGTAGGCCGTGCCCAAGCACCGGAACCAGCAGA
>JBDRUJ010000064.1:0-4252 GCA_039801285.1 Caldifarciminota bacterium | reverse complement strand
CCAAGAAACCAGGAGAATTGTCTGTCATGGCACGCACAGGTCCGGTCTAGCCCGGCGGGCAACTAAACCGGCCGCGGCCGCTGCTCCTCAAACCCTTCCCGCCCCATTGCTGCCAGCTCCTCCCTGGTGAGCTTGGCGAACTTCAACTCGCCCCGGAGTGCCCGCTCCAGCGCATACGAGTACGGGTTCTGGTTGAGCTGATATTCGCCCCGGGCAATGCAGTCAATCACCCGGCGCGCCTCCAGTGCGGCAACGTTCAGGGCCAGGTACTTATTCGAGTATATCTTTTTGAGCTGTTCCGGTGAAACAAGTTTCATCTGCTAATCTCCTTTTCTTTCAGTTTTCACGGCCGGATGCCGCCAACCGTTCAGACTGGGGCAGCGGCCGGTCTTCAGCCTCTCGGCCCGGATGATTGCCAGGACATCCTCGACCGCATCGGCCAGCCGGTCATTGACGATAAGATAGTCGAACTCCGGGATGGCCGCCAGCTCCTCCTTTAGGGCTGCGCGGCGCCGGGCAAGTTCCTCGGCCGAATCGCTGCCCCGACCCAGAAGTCGGCGGCTGAGTTCTTGAGAACTGGGAGCGGTGACGAAGATGGCAACAGTTCCGGGCAAGAGTCGTTTGCAGGAACGCATCCCCTGAATGTCAAGGTCGGCGATGACATCCCGGCCTCGACGGAAGGCCGCAAGAACCGGCCTTTTGGGCGTCCCGTAATAGTGGCCATAGACCCGGGCATGCTCCAAAAGTGCACCCTGCCGGACAAGCCTTTGGAACTCCTGCTCGGTGACGAAAATGTAACTGCGTCGATTCCGCTCGTTGTGCCTTTTCGGTCTCGTGGTCACTGAGACCGAATAGACAAGCCCCCTGTCCCGGCGCAGCACCGCCCGGCAGATTGAGCTCTTGCCCGCGCCTGAAGGTGCGGAAAGGACCACGAGAAATGGCCGGTGCCGGGGCTTACTCGACATTCCGCACCTGCTCCTTCAGCCGCTCAATCTCACCCTTGATTTCTATTGCCCGGCGGGAGATGACCAGGTCCCGTGCCTTGGCCGCCAGGGTGTCGGTCTCGCGCAGCATCTCCTGAGCGATGAAGTCGAGCTTTTTGCCGGAGCTGACGCGGGTCAGGGCACGCAGAAACATGCTGCAGTGGCTCTTCAGCCGGACGCACTCTTCATGAATGTCGAGCCGCTCGGTGATGAATGCCACTTCCTCTAGGACCCTCCTGGGATTGGCCTCAACATTCAGCTCCTTGAGCTGGGCTACAAGGTTATCCCGGCGCTCCTGGAGTCGCTTCGGCACCCGGCGTTCAATCTCCTTCAGGGCCTGACGAATCCGATGGATGCGCCGGCGCAGGTCCCGGGCCAGTGCCGCACCTTCGGTCTGCTTCATCCTGACAAGCTGGCTCAGTGCCTGAACAATCACCCGGCGGCAGACACGCCAGAGTTGGGCACGACTGGCCTGAGGCCTCTGGCAGGCAACGACGCCCGGTTGGCTGAGCAGGGTATTGATATTCAGCTCACCACCTATCCGATAGCGCTTCTGCAGCTCCCTTGCCAGCCGAACATAATCCCGCACCAGCCTGTGGTCAACAACCAGGCGCGGCCCTTCCGTCATTTCCTCCAGATTGACCCGAACCTGGACATAGCCGCGGCGCACCCTCCGGCGCACCAGCTCCCGGATTTCGCTTTCATAGTCGGCAAGCTCCGAAGGCAGGCTCGGAATGAGCTCCAGGAACTTGTGATTCACCGAACGGATGTCAACCGTAATCCGGCTGTTTCCCGGCCGCAGGACCGCCTCGGCCCGGCCGACACCGGTCATGCTCCTTATCATTTCTCCTCCAGCATGATGGTCACCGGCCCCTCATTGGCAAGCTCGACCTTCATCCGGGCGCCAAATTGGCCGGTCTGGGTCCGGACTCCGAGATAAGCAAGCTCCGAGGCAAACCGCTCATAGAGCTCCTTTGCCCGTTCCGGTTCGCAGGCATCGGTAAAAGAGGGCCGGAGCCCGCGGCTGGTGTCGGCATAGAGCGTGAACTGGGACACAACCAGCGCCGCGCCGCCGGTATCAAGGAGCGACAGGTTCATCTTGCCCTGCTGGTCGTCAAAGATACGGAGCCGCGCCACCTTTGAGGCCAGCTGCCGGCAGGTCTCCTCAGTGTCGGCACGGCCAACACCCAGAAGGACGAGCAGTCCGGGCCCGATATCGGCAACCGGCTGCTCTCCAACCAGCACCCGGGCAAAGGCAACCCGCTGCACCAAGGCCCGCATCCTGCTACTCCTTTTTCAGCAACTTGATGATGGCACGGGCAAAGGGCCGGACACTTTCGGCACTGGCCGCGGTCACAATCTTCCCGCTGGTAACCACCCGATTGAACCGGAAACGGCAGCCGTGGCGGCGTAACTCAGCAACCGCATTCGCCTCATGGAAGACCGCAGCCTGGTGCCCCTGAAGCACTCCGGCACGTGCCAGGACAATCGGCGCGATACCAATCGCCGCCACCATTCGTCCGGCAGCGGCAAACTCCCGGCACCGCTCATGGAGCAGCGAGTCGTCCCACAGGGTAACGATACCGGTGCCGCCAATCAGCACCAGTCCGGCAAAATCTCCGGCCCTGAGGTCGCGGAGCGCCAGCTTCGGCTTGACCAGTTCACCATTCATGCTCTGAGCGGCGGTAGTCTCAACCGAAATGGTAACAACCTCAAATCCGGCACGGCTCAGCGCCCGGACGACCGGGTCAAACTCCTCATCCTGGAACAGCCGCTGGGCGATAAACACCGCCACCCGGCCCGTCGGCTGAGCTGCTCCGGTCTGGCAGAAAGCCGCTGCCAGTCCCAGAAGGCAGATGGGAATGAGCCCAAGACTGTGAATGCCCATAAGGGTATTTGTAGGATAGCCGGCGCTGCCGGACTGTCAAGCCAACACGGGATAAATCTGCCGTCCTGGAATTGCCCCGGAAAGATTACCCCGGCTGGAGCTGTCAATGCTCCACGATGAACCGGTAACGTCGTCAGGAAGCACAGAAGATTGAGCCCCCTCTCCAAAGGTGCAGCATTGACCCACCCATTGCTGAGTTTGGCTATTGGATAAACCAGAGAAGGCAAGTTTAGCGTCTGGATGGGACGCTGTATATAGCATCATGATGTAAACTGAGACACTATTTGTTGGGGAGGGGCGTGCCCCGGGCAGGGGTCGGGGCTGCCGGTAGACATGCCCTGGTCTCAACTCTCGAAAACCGGCAGGTCTGCGCCGACGGTTTTCAGACTCCAGGAGGTAGGCTTCCAGCACCTATTGGCTTGACGAGGAAAGCCGGGTTGCTATAGTGAAGGGCACGATGGCCCTCCTCTGCTCCATCTTCAGTCTGCTTTTGTCATCCGGACTGGGCACAACCGGCCAGCCTGCCAGCATCAGCGATACGATTCTCATCAGGGATTGGCTCCTGTGCGGTCCCTTCCCGGTCGGGACGCGCGAGGGCATCTCCGGACAGGTTGAAGATGCGGCAACAGTGAAGCCGGTTGAGGGTGAAACCCTGCGCAGCGGGCTTGTTCAGGGCGGGAAGGTGGTCTGGCATCGTGTCCGGGCAGACTCTCTGGGCTGGATTGAGACCGATTACGACAGCGTCCGCTGGGACTCGATTCAGGACTATTACGGCATTGCCGGCCTTTCGGCAGTGGGGTTCGCCTATGCCGAGTTCTCAGTTCCCGGTGCCTGTCGTTGCCTTGCCGTTGCCACCAAAATCGGCGGCTTCAGCCTGAACGGCAGAGGTTATCTCGGCGATGTTTATGGCAACGGCTGGTTTAGGACCCCACTGCTGCTCGACTCAGGAGTCAACCGGGTTGTGCTGCGCATCTCGGGTTATGGAGACCAGCGGGTCCGGTTTCTGCTTGTTCCGGTGCCGGGCCCGGTGCTCGTAATAACTCAGGATATCACCGCACCCGACATCGTCGCTGATAATGAGAAGAGGGACTCCTCGTGGCTCGGAGTGCCGGTTCTCAATACCACCACCGCAACCATTGACAGCCTTACACTCCGCTTCTTCTGCGACACGATTCCCTTGGGTGAAGTAAAGGTCAGAAACATCCCTGGGCTCGGGGTGAAGAAGGAGCCGGTCCGGCTCAACATTGCCGGGGTGACTGCGGACACCGGAGGAATTCTTCTGACCGTCCAGCTCACCGGCGAGGGGTTTGAACAGACCGACACCTTCCGGCTCCGGCACAGGAAGCTCGCCGAACCGCACAAGGAGAGTTTCATCTCCAGA
>JBDRUJ010000063.1:0-9137 GCA_039801285.1 Caldifarciminota bacterium | reverse complement strand
GGCTAGAAGGTCATTATGGTAGGACTAGGGGAGACTATCCCCCCAACGGCCCCCGGTTCGCTCAGGGGTTTGTCCGGTGGACAGCCCCCTGGACGGACGCAAAAGAGCCCCTTTGCTTTGAAACTCATTGGGAAACAACGAGTTACTGAATAATCCGTCTACTCGAAAGAGGCTTGTTGCCTCAAGATAGATTTCTGCCCGAATCATAACCCTTCTCCAGTTCCTCTTAGCAGGGATGGTCAAATCATGCCTCCGTTCAAGTAGCTTTTTAGATGAGGCAACGGGGCCAGTTGACACACCGTTTCCCCGTTCCTACAATCGGCCATGTTCTACTTCAGGGTCGTTTCTCTCTTGACCATCTCCCTTGTGCCCCAGCCCTTTGTTTCCTGGGGCGCCTTCTACGACGGCCCGGCGCACGAGGAGGATAAAGCCACTGGCCTCCTGGTTGACTCCGCCGGCCACTGCTATCTCACCGGCTACAGCTTCGGGAAGGAGACCGACTTCGACTTCGCCACTGTCAAATTCAACTCTCGAGGGGAGACGCTCTGGACCCGACGCTACGGCTCGCCATTGAACTGCGAAGACCGGAGCTGGTGCTCGGCCCTAGACTATGAAGGCAACCTCATCGTCTGCGGCGGCTCTATTGCCGACATGAGTCACGGCTGGGATTTTCTGGTCATCAAGTCCCGCCCCGACGGCGAAACGGTCTGGTTGCGCCGGCTCGACTTTCCTGAGCACGGCGATGACAAACCAGCGGGTCTCGCCATCGCTCCGGACAACTCGATTCTCATTGTCGGTGCCAGCCGGCACCAGGGCCGGCGCCGCGACTGGGACATTGCCACCGTGAAACTCTCTCCCCAGGGCGACACGGTCTGGACCAGATTGTTCAACGGCCCGGCATCCGGTGACGATTATGGCCTGGCACTGGCGGTTGACTCCGGCGGCAACTGTTATGTTACCGGGAAGGTTGTAAGTTCTCCGCCCTGGACCGACATCGCGCTTCTGAAGTTTTCTCCCGAAGGCAGGCTTTTCTGGCAGAAGTTGCTTGATGGCCCGGGGCGGATGAATGATTTTCCCGCAGGACTGGTGCTGGACCGGTCGGGCGGCTATCTGTTTGGGACGGTCACCGGAAAGGGGACGGGTTTTGATTATTTTATTGCCCGGTTCACCCAGAATGGCAAAATCCTTTGGCAGCGGTCCTATGACGGTGCGCACCGTGGTGACTTCTGTCAGGCCGGCCGTCTTGAATCCGCAGGCAACCTCACCGTCACCGGTCAGTCAACCGGCCAAAACAGCTCGTTTGACATCGCCACTCTGAAGTTCTCCAGCTCGGGCCGACTCCTCTGGGAGAACCGTTACAACGGCCCGGCCAATGGAGCCGACCGGGGCTACTGCGTTACCGAAGCCGGTTCGGACCGGGTTCTGGTCGGCGGGACATCAGAAGGCGCCAGCGGCTATCCTGAGCTGGTGCTTGTCAGCCTCGCCAGCGCCAGTGGCGATTCCCTCTGGACATTCCGCTACTCTGGTGGCGGTGCCGGCGAATCGCGGCCGGTTGCCCTTCGGGTTGTCGGAAACCGGACCCTAGTTGCCGGCTGGGCCTTCCGACCCGAGAGCGGCTTCGATTACCTGTTGCTCTGTCTTGAAAGGGAATAACCCTCGGAAACTCGGACAGGCTGTTTGACAAACACCCGCACCGAGCACTCAACCGCTGAGCCGAACACCCCCATCCCGCCAACTAGCCCAGAGACACGGTTCTGCCTCACGCCCACGGTATCGGCTGCCGCCATTATCATCCAGTTGTAGTAGTTGGTGTCAAGCGCCAGAAGATGAAGGGTGTATTGCTCTCCGGGTGCTCCGGCGAGGAAGAACATCGGCAGCCGGCCGGCAAGCGAATCGGGCAGCGCTCCGATGAACCAAGTTCCCGATGTGTCGCCCACTGCCAAAAGGTAGCCCCCGCAGTTTCGACTTCTCGTCCAGCATAACAGGCTGTCCACCGAGACGGTGTCGCCACCCACAGGTTTAGTGATGCTGAAGGTATCGGGCACGACGGTTCTTGCCCAGACCGTCTCAAAACCGGGCGCACTCACCTGAAGATAAAATGTGTCTCGGCTCTGAACCGTAACCGCCTCCCGGCTCAGGTAGTTCGACTTGGTATCGTAACAGAACTCCCAGGTGTCATTTCCCTTCCATAACCTGACAGTGGCACCGCTGAAGAACTGGCCCGATGACTCGGTGATGGCATAGCTGCGGTCAACCTGAATCTGACAGGTGTCGTTTCCCTTCCGGAGCAGTCCATGGACATTCAGCACCGGCGCGAACTCCTCAGAAGGACTCTTCTCACATCCTGGATAAGCCAGCATCCAGAATGCCGAAAGCAGCAACCAGAAAGTCTGGAGTTTCTTATTTCCGGCTTTTAGTTTCTGACCGCTGAGTTCCGGGTCCATCTAGAACCTCACGCTTACCCCAAGGGTGGGCAGAATCGGCAGCATGCTCACCCGATGCCTTTCGGGCAGAGAGTTCTGCTCCGGGTCAACATCCCAGTAATAAAGCAGCACATTCTTCGCATTGTACAGGTTGGTGACGTCGAGGAAGAGGGTCAGCTTGCCCCAGCCGAGCTCCCAGGACCGGCTCAGTCCGGCATCCATCCGGTGATAAACCGGATACCGGTAGGCATCCCGGGTCCCCTCGATGAACTCCCAGCGCCATTTGACGGTGCCGGTCCCCGGGTCATAACGGAACCGGCGATAGTAGCCGATTACACCGGCATAGGGCAGCCCGCTGCCCAGTGTCCACTTGACATTCAGGTCAACTCCCCAGAACAGGCGGGGAAAATTGACAACTAGATTCACGGTGTGGCGCCGGTCATAATGGGGATGATAGACCTCCTGGCCGATGCTTCTTACCGTCCACATGAAGGAGTAACTGAGCCAGCCGTTGACCCGGCCTTCGGCCTTGCGCACCAAAAGGTCGGCGCCATATGAGTATCCATCCGCAACCAGGAGCGAATCGGGCCTGGTAAAAAACTGGCCGTATCTGGTCTCCAGCAGATTGTTATAGTCCTTATAATAGAACTCAAGCTGGAAAATGGCGTCCCGCTTCAGCCAGCGCTCAACACCGGCGATATAATGAAAGGCACTAGGAATGCGCCGCTCCCTGGGGACCGGCACCCACAGGTCATAGATGGCAAAGACCGGGTCGGTGGAGTTGAGCGTGACCAGGGGCTGGGTGAACCTGCCCAAGGCCAGATTCAGGGCGGTGTTCCGGTCAGGATGGAACTTGATACCCAGTCGCGGCTCAGCCTCGAACCGGCTTCCCTTTGAATAGAACGCCAATCTAAGCCCGGGCCGGATAAAGAGCCGCTCCGGAACCACCTCCCACTTCTCGTCACCGTAGAGCGCTATCGGCCATAGCGTATCGCGGCCCGTGAACGAGAATGTGTCAAAGCTGAAGCTCAGCCCCATGAAACTCGCCTTGGCATCAAGCCCCAGGTCAAGGGTGTGCCGGTCGGCAAGGAACCAGGTCAGGTCCGACTTCAGGGTGATGTCGGTCAGTTCGGTAGTCATCAGCGCATCCTCGGTCCCGCCGAAGTTCACCCGGAACTTGGAGAAGAAGCTGCTCCAGGCCCCTAGCTCCTCACCGTATAAGAGGGGCGTGAAGATACTGTTCCAGCGGCCAGATATGCCCCGATTACCCCAGCTCATCCGCGCCTTGAATGAGTTTGGGTTGTCCGGGTCCCAGAAGTCCAGGACATCCTCAGCCGCCAGGCCGGTAAATGTCAACCGGCTGCCCTCCCTTGGCGCATAGTTCACCTTGCCCATAAGGTCATAGAAGTAGTAGCCGAGCCCCTCGATGTTGAATGCCTTGACCAGAATGTCCGGCAGGTAGGTCCGGCGTCCGGCAACGAGATAGGAGCCTCTGGGGATAGGCCCTTCGGCAATTCCCCGTGCCGCAATCAGTGAAACCGAGCCTTCGCCGGTGTGCCGCTTTGAGTTCCCCTCTCTGGTGGAGACATCCAGGACCGAACTCAGCCGGCCGCCATAGCTTGCCGGAAACCCGCCGGCTAGAAGGGTCACATCCGCCACCGCCTCAGCGACAAATGGCGAGAACATCCCGAAGAGATGGGCCGGGTTATAGACGGTGATGCCGTCCAAGAGCACGAGATTCTGGTCCGGGCTGCCCCCGCGGATGTAGAGCTTGTTTGAGAAGTCGGAAACGGTGATTACTCCGGGCAGCATCTGTATCGTCCGCAGGATGTCGCTCTCGCCGCCGACCTTTGGAGCCAAAATAAGCTGCCTTGTGTCCAGCCGAGTTGCCGAGACCTCAACCTCTCGCTCAAACCGGGCCCGCTCCGCCGTCACCTTCACCTCGCCCAGCTCAAGCGGTGCCGGCTCAAGCTCGAAATTAGCCGTGACAGTCCGGTTCGGTTCGACCCTGATGCGCCGGGTCACGTTCCGATAGCCAACAAATGAGGCTACCAGTTCGTATTCGCCCGGTGGAACATGGCCGATGTAATAATATCCCCGCTCATTTGTCCCGGCCCCAAGGCCCGTCCCATCCAGATAAACATTGGCCCAGGCCAGCGGCTCACCGTTCGTGGCATCCCGCACAAACCCGTTCACCGAACCCTGCTGCGCATAAACCGCGCCAGCGGCTCCCAGCGCCCCCAGAAACGCCAACAGTCCGCAGGACAGGATTTTCTTCAATGTGCCGGTCGCTGCCTTTTGATTTCTGACTTCTCCCGCTAACCTAGCAGTGCCCGGCGCAGCTCGCGGCCAAAGGCACGCGCCGCCGCTTGAATCTGCCGGTTCCGCTTCAGTGCCGGCCGGTCCGGGCAGTTGGCGACAACATGCTGACCCAGAAACTCAACCTTGGCAAAATGGGCCAGCCGGGAAAACATCTGGACAATCAGGTCAGCACCGTCAAAATGGTCGCCACCCGCGGTCACAACCACCGCCCATTTTGTCCCCTTCAAGAGATTCTCGCCATGGAGCAGGGCAAAGCACCGGTCAACAACCGCCTTGAGCTGGCTCGTCACACCCCAGCAGAAGACCGGGCTGGTGAAAATCACCAGGTCGGAGTCAACCATCAGGTCGTAAATCTCCAGCATATCGTCATCCTGCTGACATTGGGCCTGACGCTTAGTCCCGGTGCATCCCAGGCACTCCTGACACCCGCCAATCAACCGCTCCGCAACCCGAATCCTTGTCACCTCAATCCCCTTCTGGCCCAGGCCCGCCAGAACCCAGTCGGTGACCAGGCTGGTATTCCCGATACGCGGGCTGCCTTCAAGAACCAAGACACGTCGTTCTTCTCTGCTCATAAACTTGCCTTCCGATATTATCCTTGGCCGCTCACCTGTCAAGCGCATTGTTTCATTGACCGGTTCATCGTCCAAAATATAATCCTGTGATGTCCGGTACCAAGCTGGAGCGGACCTTACTCGCCAGAATCAACCGGCTGGTTGATGACCTCTGCCGGAGGCGAAGGGGCATCACTCTTATGGAGGTGTGCGGAACCCACACCATGGCAATCTCCGGCTTCGGCATCAGGCGCGCGGTTGACCCCCGGCTCAGGCTCCTCTCCGGCCCGGGCTGCCCGGTCTGCGTAACCAGCCAGGAGGAGATTGATGCCGCGGTGGCGCTGGCCCGGATTGCGAATCTCACGGTTCTCACCTTTGGCGATATGATGCGGGTTCCGGGCTCACAGGGCAGTCTGGAAAAAGCCAAGGCCCAGGGCGCCGATGTCCGGGTTGTTTACTCGGCACTGGACGGGCTCAGGCTGGCCCAGGCCAACCCTTCACGGGAGTTCGTCTTTCTGGGCGTGGGATTTGAGACGACGGCCCCGACCGTCGCGGCAACGGTGATTGAGGCAAAGCGGCAGAGGGTGAAGAACTTCTCGGTCTGGCCGATGTTCAAGCTCATCCCTCCGGCGCTTGAGGTCATCGCCTCATCCCCAAAGGTGGATGTTGACGGCTTCATCCTCCCCGGCCATGTCTCAACGGTGATTGGCTCAAGTCCCTACCGCTTCCTGAGTGAGCAGTTTCGGAAACCGGCCTGCATCGCCGGCTTTGAGGCGCTCGACATCCTGCAGGCGATTGTTATGCTTCTGGAGCAGCTCGCGACCGGCCCAAAATTGGAGATTCAGTACCGGCGGAGTGTCCGGCCCGAAGGAAACCGGCGGGCCCAGCAGCTCCTGGCGCAGGTCTTCAAGCGTTGTGACGCCACCTGGCGCGGCCTCGGCAAAATTCCGGAATCGGGCCTCTCCTTCCGCGACCCATTTCAGGAGTTTGATGCCCGCTTTCGTTTTCCGTTCCTCCGGCGTCCGGCATCGGCCAGGCGGCGGAGGACATTTTGCCGTTGTGGTGAAGTGATGCTGGGGGCGATTGTGCCACCCGAATGCCGGCTCTTTGCCCGCACCTGCACACCGGAAAGCCCAATCGGGCCGTGCATGGTATCTTCCGAAGGCGCCTGCGCCGCCTATTACCGATATGACCGGTAAAGAACAAAAACCTCGGGTCGCTTGGAACCCGCCGTTTGTCACCGGCTATCCGCTTGAGGAGCGGATTCTTTTGAGCCATGGTGCCGGCGGCCGCAAGATGCACCGCCTCATCCGTGAGATGTTTCTTGCCCGGTTCGGCAACCGGCTCCTGGCCCGGCTTGAGGATGGTGCAGTCTTTCCAATGCCCCGTGCCCAGCTCTGCCTCACCACCGACTCCTATGTTGTCCAGCCCCTCTTCTTCCCAGGCGGCGACATCGGGAAGCTGGCAGTTTCGGGCACGGTGAATGACCTGGCGGTTATGGGTGCCACGCCGAAATTTCTCTCCCTCAGCCTCGTCATTCGGGAGGGCATGGAGCGGCGCCGGCTCGACCTTCTCTGCCGCTCAATCGCCCGGACTGCAAGACACGCCGGTGTCACCATTGTCACCGGCGACACCAAGGTCATTGAGCATGGTCCCGATGAACTCTACATCAACACCACCGGTCTGGGCTTGGTGCGGCCGGGGGTGAAGCTCGGCCCGGAACTGGTCAGGCCGGATGATGTGGTGCTCATCAACGGACCGATTGGCGAGCATGAGGCGGCAATCGCCGTTGCCCGCGGCCAGTTCCGGTTCCGCACCAGGCTGAGAAGCGACTGCACCCCCCTCAACCGGCTGATTGAGACCGCGCTCAAGGCGGGCGGCATCAGGCTGATGCGCGACCCGACCCGGGGCGGACTGGCAACCACCCTCAATGAGTTTGCCCTTGCCACCGGTCTGGGCATTGTGATTGATGAGGAGCGGCTGCCCATCTCCCGGCCGGTGCAGGGCGTTGCCGAACTCCTGGGCCTCGACCCGCTCTATATGGCGAACGAGGGCAAGGTGGTGATGATTGCCGCGCCCCAGGCCGAAAAGCGGCTCCTGGCACTCCTGCGGCGCAACCCTAATGGCCGGCAGGCCCGGCGCATCGGCACGGTGGTGCGCACCCCAAAAGGGGTCTGGCTCAGGACCAGGCTCGGCTCATTGCGGCCCCTAATCATGCTCGAAGGTGAGCAGCTGCCCAGAATCTGCTGAGCAATGTCAGACATCCCCTACTCGCAAGACCGGCCCGACCAGGCCCTGCCGATTGACATTGCGGCGCTGGCCCGGCACATGGAGATTGAAGCCATTCAGGACAACCGCCTCTACGGCCGCATCCGTGAGCCCCTGGCTGAAAACCTTGCCCGGTTGAAGGAGCTGTTTAAGGCTCAGGGCTATATCGCCTACTTTGCGCGCTGGCAGAACGGTCATATGGTCACCTACGGCCCGGCAATTCCCCGGCAACCGGTGCGCATATGGGTCAACATTCTCCTGCTCGGCCTTACAATCCTCACGACCCTTCTCGTCGGTTCCCTCAACCGGGGCGGCAATCCATTCCGTAACCCTTTGGAGCTTCACCTCGGCCTGCCGTTTTCTCTGGGCATCATCCTTGTCCTGGGCAGCCACGAGCTGGCGCACTACCTGGTGGCACGCCGGCACGGAGTAGATGCCACACCACCCTATTTTCTGCCGGTGCCCCATCCCATGACCGGCACCATGGGCGCATTCATCAAGATTCGCTCGCCGGTGCCGAGCCGCAGCGCCCTGGTCAGGGTCGGGATTGCCGGGCCCTTGACCGGTTTTCTTGTCGCCATCCCGGTATCAGCCGTCGGGCTGGCGCTCTCCAGGGTGATTGAACTGGGCACGGCACCAGGGATGAGGCTCGGCTCGCCCCTTCTCTTTGAGCTCCTCTCCCGGCTCTTTCACGGCAACCCGGGCCCGGGAAGGGATGTCCTGCTCCATCCTCTGGCATTTGCCGGCTGGCTCGGTTTCTTTGTCACCGCCCTCAACCTTCTGCCGGTGGGGCAGCTCGATGGCGGCCACATCGCCTATGCGGTTCTGGGCCGGCGCTACCGCCTCTTCAGGTGGTTTGTCTTGGGTGCGCTGCTCCTCCTCGGTATCTTCTGGCTGGGCTGGCCCTTCTGGGCCCTGCTCGTGACGATGCTCGGACTGCGCCACCCGCCGCCCCTCGATGACATCACCCCGCTCTCACGAACCGACTGGTTCCTCGTTGCGCTTGCCCTGGCTATCCTGATTCTTGTCTTCATGCCCATCCCGTTTCCAGATGTCCGGTTCTGAACAGCACCATGGCTGAAAGGAAACACATCTTCTCCTCGCGCGCCCCTTCTGGCGAGGAAGGAGATGAGCAGCAGCCCGTAGGAGTAGAACTGGAAGTTGCCGACCCTCAGACCCTTCTGCCTTCACCTCCCCCTCTCCCTTGATGGGAGAGGGCAGGGTGAGGGTGACAAGTTGCGCCTTCACCTCCCCCTCTCCCTTGATGGGAGAGGGCAGGGTGAGGGTGACAGTTGGCACCTGCCAAGCGCTAACCCTTTCCGGCCAAAGGCGAGGGAGTCTATTCGTGGCAATCGGTTTGATTCGCTTGGGCCGGCTGATATCCTTGGAGCATGAAAGGACCTCTCCTGCGGTTGCGACCGGAGCCTAGACGCCAATCTGCCGGTTGGCGCTGGCGGGCACTGGTGGTTGCCGCCATTGCATTGGCGGCTCTTTTGAGTTTCAGACTCCTGAAGGTGAAGCGCCAGGAGCCGAATCTGCCAGCGGCCCAAAAACCCGATTCTGGTGAGAC
>JBDRUJ010000062.1:0-9247 GCA_039801285.1 Caldifarciminota bacterium | reverse complement strand
CAAGCTCTCCCAGAAGCAGGCCGATGCCATCTTAGAGATGCGCCTTGCCCGGCTGACTGGCCTCGAACGGGAGAAGATTGACACCGAATACCGGGAGCTCATCAAGGAGATTGCCCGACTCAAAAGCCTTCTGGACTCCGAGAAGCTGATGATGGGCGAGATTCGTGCTGAACTTCTTGAGCTCAAAAGGAAATATGCCGATGAGCGCCGGACCAAACTTGTCGCCGGCCAGGTTGCGGACCTCTCCATCGAGGACCTGATTCAGGAGGAGGACATGGCGGTCACGGTCACCCACCGGGGCTATATCAAACGGATGCCGGTGAGCGTCTATCGGCGCCAGGGCCGAGGTGGTCAGGGCCGGACCGGCGTGACGGTCGCCGAGGAGGACTTTGTCGAGGGCCTCTTCATTGCCTCAACTCATGACTACATGATGTTCTTCACCGACCGGGGCCGGTGCTACTGGCAGAAGGTCTTTGAGATTCCCGAAGGCTCCTATGCCTCCAAGGGCCGCTCCATCGCCAATCTGGTGGAGATGGCCAAGGATGAGGTGACGACATCCTATATTGCGGTCCGGGAGTTCCGCAAGGACCGGTTCGTATTCTTCGTCACCCGGAACGGCAAGGTGAAACGGACCACCCTCCAGGCATTCTCCAATCCCCGGCGCAAGGGAATCATCGCCATGAATGTTGCGAAAGACGACGCCCTGATTGCCACCCTTCTGACCTCCGGCAAGGACGAGATTCTGATTGTCACCCGCAACGGTCAGGGGCTCAGGTTCAAGGAGACCGACGTCCGTGACATGGGCCGGACCGCAGCCGGTGTCAAGGGAATCAGGCTCAAGAAGGGTGACGCAGTGATTGCCGCCGTGGTCTGTAGGCCCGACGCCTCACTCCTCACCATCTTTGACAACGGCTATGGCAAGCGGACCGACTTCGACCTCTTCCCCACCAAGCACCGGGGCGGTCAGGGTGTGATTGCCGCCAAGCCGGTCGAGAAGTCGGGCAAGCTGGCAACCGCCCAGGCGGTCACCGACTCCTCCGAGGTCATCATCACCTCCCGGCAGGGCACTGTCATCCGGGTCAAATGCTCCGAAATCAGAAAGTGCGGCCGCGCCACCACCGGTGTCAAGGTGATGGCCGTGGAGAAGGGCGACGCCGTGGTAGACGTCGCCCGGATTGAAGAATAGTCCCGGGCCGGCTCCGGTTACAACTCCGGGCCGAAATCCTTCTTGAAGGCGTCGGTCAGCTTCCGGCCCCAGTCGCCGAGTGGTGCCAGTTTACCCAGGAAGAACCGCAGGACTGGCGGCTCGGAGACGAACTTCAGCCCGCCAATCAGTTGCCGATGTTCATAGAGCCACTTCAGCCGGTCAATGACATACTCGATATGCGAGACGGTATAGACCCGCCGCGGCAGTGCGATTCGGGTGAGCTCCAGGTCGGCATAGACCTCCTTGCCATTCTTGTCTCGCTCCATCGAGACGGTGCCTCTTTCCATTGACCTGACACCCGAGGCGATGTAGAGTGCCGCAGTCAGGGCACCCGCCTGGTACTGCTCCTTGGGCAGGTGGGCAACAAACCGCTTGGCGTCAATGTGGCAGGCCAGGCCGCCAGCCGGGGTGACAACCGGAATCCCGGTCTCCACCAGCCGGTCCACAAAGTATTTTATCTGCTCGATCGAGCAGCCGGCAACTGCCGGGTCAACCATCTCCCGCACGCCGACCGCCATGGCGCCAATTTCGCGCATCGACATCCCGCCGTAAGTGTAGAAGCCCTCATAGTAGGGCACCCAGGGCTCAAGCTCACGGACGAACTTCTCGTTATTGGTGGCGATGAAGCCGCCCCGGATTGACGTGTTCTTCCGGCCGCTCATGTAGAACAGGTCGGGGATTGAACACATCTCCTTGACAATCTCGGCGACCGTCTTCTTCTCGTAACCCTTCTCCCGTTGCCGGATGAGATAGGCGTTCTCGCAGACGAGGCTGCCGTCCAGGACCAGCATCAGCCCGTACTCGTTGCAGAGCCGGCGCACCTGCCGCAGGTTCTCCATTGAGAACGGCTGACCGCCAAGAAGATTGGTCGTCGCCTCCATCCGCACGAATCCGATTTTATCCCTGCCGTACTTCTCGATTGCCCGGCGGGCCTTCTCCAAATCGAGGTTTCCCTTGAAGGGATGGGTGCTCTGGGTGTTCAGCGCCTCATCGGTAAAGAGCTCCAGACACTCCGACTGACCGGTCCCCTCGATGTGCGCCTTGGTGGTGGTGAAGTGATAGTTGGTGATTACCACTCCGCCCGGCTTGCACCAGAGCTTGGCGATGAGATGCTCGGCTGCCCGGCCCTGGTGAACCGGCACGAGAAACTTGTAACCAAGGACCTCCTCCACCGCCTCCTGCAGCTTGTAGAAGGTCATGCTGCCGGCATAGGAGTCGTCGGTGGTAATCCAGCCGGCCCACTGCTCCTGGGACATGGCGTTGACCCCGCTGTCGGTGAGCATGTCCAGGAATATGTCTTTGTTCTTGAGCTGGAAAGTATTGTAGCCCGCCTCCTCGATTGCCGCAAACCTCCGCTCGGCCGGCACGAGGGTAATCGGCTGCACAACTCTGGTCTTGTGCATCTCGACGGGCAATTCCTTACCGTTCGGCAGTTTTACTTTCATTACGCTCTCCTTTGATTTAGTTTTATTCCTATCGGGTCGGTGTGGAGTCTAGCAACCTCACTCCTATTGTCAAGAATTCACTATTCGGTTCTTTCTCACCCAGCTCAAACAACTCAGCACCAACAGCAGAGGGAAAAGGATTGCGGCTCTCACCAGAGGCCTCAACTTTCCGGTCTGTCCCATTTTGAACCTTCACCTGACAGCCCTTCTCAACTCGCTACTCGACCCGGTCCTCAACACACCACTCGAAACGCTATTTAGACTGGACTTCACCACTCAACTAGAGACTCTGCTCTACCCTGACTTCTATCACATTCTGATTTCAGCACTTAGCTCATGGGTCAAATCTGGATTCGCTTTGGAACTCAAACTGGCGGTCA
This sequence comes from Caldifarciminota bacterium, assembly GCA_039801285.1. GTDB lineage: Bacteria > Hydrothermota > Tepidihabitantia > Tepidihabitantales > Tepidihabitantaceae > JBDRUJ01. The sequence goes on along the minus strand of JBDRUJ010000062.1, from coordinate 6,215 downwards.
CCACAGGAGTCACTACGGGAGTCACTCCCCCCTTGACCAGACCGCCAGGGGTGTAAATACCTAACCGCTCGTATATCAGTTTGTTAGCCCAATCAGACTCGTCTGCGCCCTTCGCCTACCTTTCCAGCACCAGCTTCCTGCTCAGCCTCTTCCCCTCTGTCTCAAGGCTGTAGAAATAGACCCCATCTGCAACCAGCCTGCCCTTACTGTCCCTCATGTCCCAGACTGTTGAGTTCGCTCCGGGCCTTTTCCTGCCACTGGCCAGTGTCCTAACCATTTGTCCCGCAGTGTTATAGACCCTGAGCGACACTCCCCCCTCTTTCGGAATCTGCCAGCAAATGGTTACTCTCTCCCTTGCCGGATTGGGAAGGGCATCTTCGAGCGCCAACAATGCAATCCCGGCACTTTGACTCCCACACCTTTGGGCAGTGGTTGTGCGGTAGATGCCGTCGGGCCGCACAAAGACCGCTTCCGATGTGATTGCATCGGCCGATGCCGTATTCGGACTCTCCCTGTCCACACCATCATCGGTGTGCTGGACATAGCCACCGGACCGACTCACAGAGCAGACGGCGCTGCCATCGCCCGACCAGCGGACGCAGTAAATTGTCGCGCCGGTTGGGGACCATTCTGGATACTCGTGGTCGCGCTCATCCGAAGTGAGAATCGAGACCGAACCGGTCGCCAAATCCAGCACCGCTATCTGACTGTTGGCCGTTGATGGAACTGAGAGCTGAAAGGCTATTCTGGACTCATCCGGTGACCAAGTCGGGTTCTCGCAATCGCCCGGCAGACAGGTCAACTGCATCTCTGCACCACCGGTTGCGGCCACCTTCCAGAGCTGGAGATTACCGGTTGCATCGGGCCGGGAATAGACAATCCACCGGCCGGACGGGCTCCAGCGGGGATGCTCGGCATTCTCGCAGGCAACGACCAGCGCCTCGCCAAGGCTGGGCACAGGCGGCTGGGGCTGTGGTTGTGGTGCATTGATGTGCATCAAGTTGGGAACAAAGCAATAGAACTCACTGGTCTTGCCTCCCTTCAATACCCAGATGAGACCGTCGGCCTCAATAAGGGCGCCACCCGATTTGACCTTCTTGCTTTTCGGCCCCGGCGGCACATCCTCACCCTGGAACCAGAACCGCCCGTCAGGGACATATACCCATAACTCCCTGGTGTTTCCACCCTTCAGGGCATAGAGCCAGTCGTCACAGAAAGCCAGAGCAGCACCTGCCTTGACTCTCTTTGACCTTCCGCTGCGGCCCACTAGTGGCATGCCTGACAGACTCTCCCAGCTGTCCTTTGCAAGACTATAGCGGTAGAACAAGTTATTCTTACTATCGCCTTTCAAGGCGTAGATGTAGTCGCCGCCATCCCAAGCAATGGACGAACCATCCTTGAATCCCTTGCCATCCGGCCACGAAGGGGCGCTGGCACACATCTCCCAGTGGCCGGATAGTGTATTGAACCGATAGAAATCGGTTGTGCCGTTTCCCTTGAGCAGATAGATGAATGCCGTTTCAGCCCTCGTCACCGCGGTGCTCGCAGTCCCGTTCTTGAGTCTCTTACCGCTCGGTTGGCGAGGAATGGTATCTCTCTCCTGCCAGTGGCTATCAGCCAGCGTGTACTCATAGAACTCAACCGTGTTGTTTCCCTTGGTGGCAAACAACCGGCCATCCCATGTGGCTGCAAGCGTTCCGCCTTTCCTTACACCTGTTGCATTGCTTCCGAGGGGTACGTCGGGCAGTTGCCTCCAGGTGGATTCGTTCACATTGAACACCCAGAACTCACGTGTTTTGTTACCCTGGAGCGCATAGATGTGTGTCGAAACGGTGTCGGTTTGCGCCGCTAGCGCCCCACTATAGTCCACGGGTTTGTTAGACGGTCCTAGCGGCATATAGGGCTGTGCCACCCAGGGCGAGTCGGGATTGAAGAAGACCGGCCTCTCCCCACGGTCGCGGTAGGAGTCACAGAGTTCTACATAGTGGTATGCCTCCCCCCAGGAAACGAAACCGTCATTGTCCACATCGGCGTCAACCTCCGGCGGAATGTGGTAGGGCCAGATTGCCATGCCGCGCATGGCGTTCATAAAGTGGAAATTGAACTCCGAGTGCCAGAGCGAGGTGTCGTTGCTCACCGGGTCGAACTCAGGTAATGGGGAACCGTTCTTCGAGTCGTTGTCGGCCGCAAAGGCCTTCTTTCCGGCCGGAGAGGCACACAGAATGGTGGTTGTAGAATCGGCCATATCATCAATGAATCCGCCGGAGAAGCACTGCTGCATCACGATGATTTTCTGTGCCGGAATCTGCCGGACAAGGCGACCAAATGTGGTGTCCCAGAGGTGCGTGTAAATCGGCCTGACATAGATGCTGAAGTGTCTTGCCTTATTGGGCCATGTTGAATCGTGGCCGCCATGACCCCAGGTGTAGATGAACAGGGTATCATTCGCGGTCATCGGCTCGATGCCCAGTCCGGCATCGCCATGGGCAAACGCCTCAAGATACCGCTTCACCTTGTCAATCCTGCAGGTATCGTCGGTAATCTGAGGAAGTCCGAGCCGTCTCCGTGGGTCGTAGCGCACGTAGTAGGGTCTTCTAATCTCTTCCCAGTCTTGTCCATTCGCATAGAGCACATGAATCCGGTCTTCCGAAATTGCGTTGAGTCTCATCAGATGACCGAATTTTGCTCCGGCGGTGTCCAGCAGCTCAAACATAAGGTAAGTATCATTCCACAGCGCATTCATCTTGTCATTAGAATAGAAGTCCAGTCCTTCCTCAGGGTGGAATGCCTGGATGATGAGCGCACGGTTTGCCCCATGAACCGGCACAACCGTCAGCGCTACAACCGCTGCTGCCATGACTGACATTGCTTTTTTGTTGTGCTTCATCTTATCCTCCTTTCACTCTGTTCTTACCAGTTTGACCACCATCCGCCTCCTGCCCGACTCAACCCGGCAGTAGAACACTCCCGCCCCGGGCAGCAGGCCATAGGGCCTCAGCCTCACCTCTCCGGCCCCTGTTGCCCTCGCCTGTGAACTCCCAACCACCCTGCCGGTGACATCCAAAACCCGCACCGTCACCCTCTCACACCTTGGAGCCCAAACCGCCATCTCCGCACTAGGCACAACCGGATTCGGGCACAGCGAGACAACCTCAAAGCCAGAACCGGCATCATCACCGGTTATTCCCGGTGGCTCTAGCGGTCGCCAACTGTACCACACCCGGCCAATATATGCCTTCCTCCAGAGCAGATGAAGTCTCGCCCTCTCTGCTACAACCTCCTTCTCTAAACCCTCCCAGCTATCAACCAGTGCATTCTCCACCCACCGTCCTTCATGAAACACCCGCTCCCGCACCCCGAGACTCTCTTCACTAAACACTACATGAATCCGGTTCCAGGAGTCGCAACAGATTGCAGGGATAAAACCCTTAATCGAGTCCAGCCGCACCGGTGTGGCCCAAGAGTCGCCGGTCCAGTAGGTGTGCGATATCTGGTAAGGAGACTCCTCACAGACCACATGCGGCCGGCCACAGGTATCAAGGGTAATTTGGGAGATTGCTGGTTTCTCATATAGGGTTGGCACGAACACCGGCTCGGTCCAGCCGGTCTCTGTCCGGACCGAATACGCAAGGGAATCACGCCAGAAGAAAAGAAGGTGTGGCCGGCCATAACGGTCGGCAACGATATCGCTGGCACCTAGTGCATAGGGTGTCGTGTCAAACGCCACCGTCTCAGGTCCGGCCCAGCCGTTCTCATCGTAGCGGGCATACCAGAGGTAGTCCCAAGTAAGGTCGGTCCAGGTCGTATGGATTCTGCCAAACCGGTCCGTAGCCGCTCTGATGCCAGAACCCCACCCGTTCCAGCCAGTAAGTCGCTCGGGAGTCGTCCAGGTGTCGCCCCCTCTGTGAGTAATGTAGATGTAACCGGGTTCGGCCTCGGACTGCCATACGATGTGCGGCACATGACCAGGCCCAATCACGACAACCGAGACGCGCAACGGGTACGAGTCCCGACTGGCATGCACCGGGAGTGTCCAAGTGTCAACGCCGGCCGACTTGCAGGTGTAATCTATCCAGTCGAAAAGTGGAGGGTTGAAAGTCTGCCACGACCAGGCGGCATGGAGCGTCCTGGCAGAATCAATTGTCAGCGACGGGTCAGTGCCGTCTCGGGAACCCGACATATTCACCGGCTCAGACCACTGTGCCATAGCAGTCACGGTCAGCCCGGCTGTAAGTATCAGTCCTCCAAAGATTCGATGCTTCATCCTGCCTCCTTTATTCCCCTCATACTACACCTGCCAGCCACCATTGCAAGTACCAAGGTCATATCTGCCATTAGAACCCGGCGGTAAAGCGCCCGGACCGTTCTCGGACAAACTGAGCTTTTCACAAGCACCTCCGGCTATTCCAGTGCCATTATGACAGCCCTCTGCTCTGAGGTCAAGCCCAGGTAGCGGTAGCTTCCCGCTTCTTTGAGAAAAACCATGTCACCCCTTTCCCACAAGGGGCGGGGGGGAAGGCTATGACCTTGGACTTTGGACATTAGGTCTTCCCACTTGGGAAAAGGGCAGGGAGAGTTAGTATTGTCTCTGCTGGTTCACTCCTCCGGTGGCTGGCGGAGAAGCTTCTTTTCGGCCTGAAGCCGCTTGAGTCTCAGGACCTTCTCCTGCGCCCTTTTCGACCGCTTCCGCTTCTGCTTGCGGAGCCGGGCAATCCGCTCCTGCTCTTCGGTCCTCCTCTTCAGAATCTGCGCCTCAATCTTTTCGGCAAGGAGCCTCCGGGCCAGGAAACGGTTCAGAGCCTGAGACCGCTCCTGTGTCACCTTCACCTCGATGCCGGTCGGAAGATGTTTCAGATAGACACCGGTTGCAACCTTGTTGACATTCTGCCCCCCGGGCCCGCTTGAGCGGATGAATCTCTCGACGATGTCATCCTCCCTGATACCGAGTCGGGCCAGTCTCGCCTCCAGCTCCCGCTCCTTCTCGATGCTGACACCGAATCTCATCTACACCTCTGTTGTGCTGTCTGCTACTTCATCAGCCTTGCGGGCGTTGATTTCGGTCTCAAGCTCCTTCTCTTCCATGGCCAGCATCCGGGCGCGGGAAAAGTCCATCACTGCAAGGGCCGCCTGATACTCAGCCCTGACTTGTTTCAGCCGCTCTTCAAGCCGCTCAACCACATTGGTCCGCTTGATAATTGACGTTGGAGAATGGGGTTCGGACTCTGAACCTTCAACCGCCGGTCCGGCCAGTTCCGGTTTGGTCTCAACCTGTCCGACTCTTCCTGTGGCATAGCTGTAGTTTCCGGGGAACTGAACAACCTCGCCATTCTCAACCAGGATGGTCCTGGTTGCCAGTCGGTCGAGCATGAACCTGTCGTGGGCTGCAAACACCACGCACCGGTGGTAACTCTCTATTGCCCGAATCAGCACCTCCCGCGATTCGATGTCCAGATGGTTGGTCGGCTCGTCAAGAATCAGGAGGTTGGAGGGCTCAAGCAGCGCCCTGATTATTGCCAGCCTGGACCTCTCACCGCCTGAGAGCACCCCGACCCGCTTCTCAATCGCATCACCCGGAAACAGAAACATCCCAAGAATACCCTTCAGCTCATTCTCGGTGTAGCCTGTCGTTGCCTCGGCAACAGCCTCCAGCACGGTGCGCCGCTCATCCAATAACCCCTCGGCCCCCTGCCGGTAATAGGCAATTCTTATCTTTGCGCTGCGCCAGACCGTGCCTGAATCGGGCTCAAGGCTCCCGGCGATAATCTCCAAGAGTGTCGTCTTGCCCGCACCATTCGGCCCGAACACACCCACCCTCTCACTTCCGGCAATCGTCAGGTTCACACCCTGAAATAGCCTTTTTCCTCCGAAAGCCTTACTCACCCCTTTGAGCTCAAAGGCCTTGCCGTAGATTCGCTCCGCCTCGGGAAACCTTATTCTGATTTGGGGGAGGACCCGGGGCGGCTCAATCCGCTCCAGCCGGTCGAGCATCTTCTGCCGGCTCTGGGCCCTTTTTGCCGTGTCCTTGCGCGCCCGGAACTGGGCGATGAACCGTTCGGTCCGCCTGATGAACCGCTGCTGCTCCTCGAACCGCTTCAGTTGCAGCTCGTCCCGGTGCTCCTTATCCTGAAGATATTGCGAGTAGTTTCCGGAAAACGCCAAAACCCTCTTCCCTTCAATCGCCCAGATGCGCTCCACCAGCCCGTCAAGGAAGTAAC
>JBDRUJ010000061.1:0-9569 GCA_039801285.1 Caldifarciminota bacterium | reverse complement strand
TTATACACCATCAGCTTAAAGGAAACCCCGGCCTTTTGTAGCCAGTGGTCCAATACGACCCGGGCTATACCCTGGTAACGATGTCTTGGCGCAGAAATAGACCGGCCTTGACCCAATCCTTCACCATTCTAGAATATCTGTTATGACTTCCAACCAGGAGCCCCTGACCCGGGGCAGGCCGCGGCGCTGCCGGGCCGTCGGCATGCTTTCCGGCGGGCTGGACTCGATTCTGGCGACAAAGCTGATGCTGGAGCAGGGGATTGAGGTCTTCGGCCTGAACTTTGTCAGTCCGTTCTGCACCTGCACGAGCAAGGGCTGCCGGCACGAGGCAACCAGGGCCGCCCGGCAGCTTGGTATCCCTTTGAAGGTCGTCCCCACCGGCCAGGAGTACATCGAGATGGTGAAGCATCCGAAGCACGGCTATGGCCGCAACATGAACCCCTGCCTCGACTGCCGGGTCTTCACCTTCTCAAGGGCCAGGATTTATATGGAGGAGATTGGTGCCCAGTTTGTCTTCTCAGGAGAGGTCCTCGGGGAGCGACCGATGTCCCAGCATCTTCAGGCACTGAGGCTGATTGAACGGGAGTCGGGACTTGAGGGCCGGCTGCTCCGCCCCCTCTCGGCAAAGCTTCTGGAACCGACAATTCCGGAAAAGGAGGGGCTTGTTGACCGGGAGAGGCTGATGGGATTTCAGGGCCGGACAAGAAAGCCCCAGATTGCTCTGGCAGCCAGGCTGGGCATCAACGATTACCCATGTCCGGCTGGTGGCTGCCTCCTTACCGAGCGGCAGTTCGCCATCCGGTTGAGAGAGGCATTTGCCCACGGTGAAGACAACCTGGAGGATGTCCGGTTCCTGCGCTATGGCCGGCACTTCCGCCTTCCCTCAGGCGCCAAGGTGGTTGTGGGCCGAAATGAGCTTGAGAACCGGGCACTCGGAAACATTGCCCGGAGAGAAGATGTTTTGCTTGAGGCCGAAGGAGTGGGCAGTCCGCTTACAATCCTGCTCCGTTCCCAGGGCGAGCTCGACATCGAGCTGGCGGCCCGAATCTGCGCCCGCTTCTCCGATGCCAAGACCCGGCCCGAAGTTTCAGTGCTTATCCGGTCTTCGCTAACAGCAATCGGGCGTCGGCTGGTGAGCCCGATAACCGAACCGGAACTTGTCCCTTTCCGGATAGGCTAAGCAGAACGCGGCGGCCCGAAATGGGCCGCCGCGTAGCGAAGAGGAACCCTATCGGAAAACCGATACCTTTGCCGTGACCCTTTTGCCTGCGGCCGAGAGTTCATAGAAGTAAAGGCCGTTGGAAACTGTTCGGCCCAGGTTGTCGGTCAGGTTCCAAGTTGCGGTATTCCGGCCCGCGTTGACTGTGCCGTTGACAACCGTTTTGACCAGCTCGCCCGAGCTGGAATAGACTGCCAGCGTCGCACTGCCCGCAGCCGGCATGGTGAAGACAACTGTCTGGCCGGTCCGGGCCGGATTGGGTCCAGCCTCAAGCGTCAAGTCTCGGGCCCTGGCCGTCGAAGGCTCTTCTGCCACCCCGACGAGATAAGGCTCAATCCAGCTCCGAATCACCGTCTCGTTGAACCCTTCCATTGAGCCGACCACCAGTCCGGCAGTGTCAACAACATAGTTGAGCGGGATGTAGCCGTTCATCCGGTAGAGGTTCCAGGCCGCTCCGCCGTCCCGGAAGAAGGGGAAGGTGTAGGACTGGGCGTAGGTGCGCACAATTGACATATCTTCCCAGAGATTCACCGCCAGCGGTGTAAAGCCGTAGGCACCGTACTCATCGAACATTGCCTGAACTCGCGGCAACTCCGCGAGACAGCCTGCTCAGGTGCTGCGCCAGAAGAAAAGCTGAATGACTTGGCCGTGATATTCGGAAGGGATGGTGTGAGACACCCAGGCGGTGTCAGGGATGGAGACATTGGGTGCCGGCTCGCCCGGCTGCGGCCAGGCAAAGAGCAGCGCGGGCAGAAGGAGTAGCACTGCCGGCACGACTGTCAGGAACTTCATACTGAGACCTCCTTTGGTTTAGAAAATAGTAAAAAGGGCTTGGTCATTAGATAAATTGTAGTCCTGCTCCTGATGCTGTCAACAACGGCAACTCTCTGTATTGAGAGCCGCGTCCCATCCTGCCCGGTATGCGCGTAAGGCCGCGGTTCCTCCGTTGCCAGCGGCACAAAACGCGGTATAATCAGGCTGGAATCAAAGCATGGAGAGCAACCTGGAGGAACGATGAAATCGGTAGTTTGGACGCTGGCTCTGAGCTGGTGGCTGTCGTTGGCCCTTGCCCAGTGGGAGCCAGAGGTGCGACTGACCTGGAATGACAGCTCTTCGAGCACGAGCTTCAACAATGTCCGTAGCATCGCTGCCGGAGCTCGCGGAACGGTGCATGTTGTCTGGTCCGACCATCGGACCGGTGTTGACCAAATCTATTACAAGCGCTCTACCGACCGCGGCGCAACCTGGTCACTGGACACCAATCTGACCGATACCAGCGGGATGAAGTCAAACCCGAACCTTGCGGTGGTTGGTGAAACGCTCCATCTCGTCTGGGAGGATCACCGTTATGGGTATCCCGGAGCAGTCATGTACCGCCGGTCAACGGATAACGGCGCGACCTGGCTGCCCGAACAGCGCATCCATGCCAATAACTGGAACATTCGTAATCCGGCGGTTGCCGCGGAGGGGAGCACGGTCCATGTCGCCTGGGCCAGTGATTCGGCGGGCCGGGAGATTTACTACTGCCGCTCGACCGATAATGGTGTGACTTGGACCGAACGCCGGCGGCTGACGTTTGACATGCAAGAGTCTTGGTATCCGTCAATTGCCGCTTCGGGCCAGTTTGTGCATCTTGCCTGGCGGGACTGGCGCGACCACAGCTTTGAAATCTACTACCTCAGGTCCTGCGACCGGGGCGCGACCTGGGAGAGCCTGCCGGTGCGCCTCTCCGGCGACCTGACAACCGGCTCTTATAATCCCAGTCTCTGCGTCTCGGATTCGCATGTCCATGTTGTCTGGTTCGACACCCGCCACACCCCTTTTGAACTTTACTATCGCTCCTCGACCGACAATGGCGCAACCTGGAGCAGCCCGGAGCTGAGAATCACCGAGGACACGACCGGCTCCTACAACCCGAGCATCTGTGCCGCCGGGCCGAATGTCCATGTAGTCTGGGAGGCTTTGTACGGCACGGCCGATATCTATCACAAGATGTCAACCGACTATGGCACAACCTGGGGGCCGGAGACCCGGCTTACCCAGGACCAGTTCTACTCGGTCTTCCCGTCCGCGGCACTGGTTGATTCAGGTATCCATGTTGTCTGGACCGACTTCCGAGATAATGAGAACGGCGAAATCTACTACAAGAGAAACCTGAGCGGGAATCGGGTGGCGATTGTTGAACCCTCAGAGCCGACAGCCGGTGTTTCGAAATCCCCCGCCATTATTGTGTGCGGGGTCATTTTCCTCCCAGCGGTGGGCGTCAGGCGGAAAGGGCTGAACCTCCTGCTGGATATTAGCGGCCGGACGGTGATGGAGCTAATGCCCGGTCCGAACGATGTGCGGCAGCTCGCACCGGGCGTCTATTTCATCACATCTCTGCCAGAAGAGGTAGTCACAAAGGTTGTCGTCATGCGTTAGGGTCAGAAATTGAGGCCCGAGATTGGTCCCATCTTCGCCGGTGGATTCGCCCTGGTGCTAGTGCTCGTGCTTGTCGGGACTGCCCGGGCGCAGGGGGCAAAATCGGACATGGGGGCCGGTGACCAGCTCTGTTCGCTGACCTTTGAGGGTCGAAAGCGGACATTTCTCGTTCACATTCCGCCACAGACTGCGGGTCTCAAGAATCTGCCTCTGGTGATTGTGCTCCACGGCGGAGGCGGAAACGGCCGGGCAGTAGCCAGGCTGACCGGCTTCAGCGCGCTCGCCGACGAGAAGGGTTTCATTGTGGTTTACCCCGATGCGGTGAACGGCCACTGGAATGACGGTCGCCAGGTGCGGCAATTCCGGTCGCAGCGGGAGAATGTGGATGATGTCGGATTCATCGCCGCGCTGATTGACAGCCTGGCGAAGCGGCTGAAGGTTGACCCCAAACGGGTCTATGCCACCGGTATCTCCAACGGTGCCATCATGTGCCATCGCCTCGGATGTGAGCTTGCCAGTAGACTTGCCGCCATCGCACCAGTTGCCGGGGCCATCGCCGAGCCATTGAACGGCAGATGCCAGCCGGCCCGACCGGTTTCGGTCGTCGCAATAAACGGCACCGAGGACAGGTTTGTCCCTTATGAGGGTGGCGGTGTCGGGCTTCTTGCCAAGCGGGGCCGGGTCGTCTCGGTTGCTCAGACGATTGAGTTTTGGGTAAGGGCCAACGGCTGCTCAACCAGGCCGATAGTGAACGTCCGCGATATTGAGCGGGCTGATGGCATGAGGATTCGGCAGGAGCGCTATCTGGGCGGCAGGGAAGGAAGCGAGGTGATGCTCTTCACAATCGAGGGCGGCGGCCACACCTGGCCCGGTGGTGCTGAGAGGCCTCGCAGATTTGGCCCGGGGACAAGAGGGCTTGACGCAACCAGAGAAATCTGGGAGTTCTTCAGTCACCACCGGAGATAGGCGGCGTGGTCAGGTCAGCGCCAGTTCGGTTACCGGGTCGAAGAAGTGAAGCCTTGCCGGGTCGAAGTGGAGGTGGACTGTCTGGCCCGGTCTTGGTGCCTGGTCGTTCGGCAACCGGGCGATAACCGTCTCGCTTCCAACCTTCAGATAGGCAATAACCTCATGGCCCATCGGTTCGGTAACCTCAACCAGTCCGCTGATACCGGACTCTTCAGTTAGAGAGACATTCTCCGGCCGGACCCCAAGGATAACCGGCTGATGAGCAACCGGGCTGAGCCTTGGGGCAAGGGGCGCTGGCAGTGTAATGGTGAAGGCCTGGTGGATGAAGCGCAGCGGGTCGGGTTCAATCCGGCCCGAAAGGAAGTTCATCGGCGGCGAGCCGATGAAGCCGGCAACAAACCTGTTCACCGGATGGTTGTAGAGGGTGTTGGGGTCAGCAATCTGGAGCAGCCTGCCCTCCTTCATCACGCCGATGCGCTGGCCCAAGGTCATCGCCTCAACTTGGTCATGGGTGACATAGCAGACGGTGGTCTCAAGCCGTTGGTGGAGCCGGGCGAGTTCGGCCCTCATGCCCACCCGGAGCTTGGCATCAAGGTTGGAGAGCGGCTCGTCAAAGAGAAAGACCTTGGGATTGCGGACAATCGCCCGCCCCACAGCAACCCGCTGGCGCTGGCCACCGGAGAGGGCGGCTGGCTTCCGGTCCAGAAGGTCACTGATGCCCAGAATCTGGGCTGCCTCCAGAACCCGCTTGGTGATTTCCTCTTTGGGAATCCGGCGGAGCTTCAGGGCGAAGGCCATGTTCTCAAAGACGGTCATATGGGGATAGAGGGCGTAGTTCTGAAAGACCATGGCGATGTCGCGCTCTCTGGGTTCGATGTTGTTTACCAGGCGGTCGCCGATGTAGATTTCACCCGAGTCAGGCTCCTCAAGACCGGCAATCAGGCGCAGGACTGTTGACTTCCCGCAACCTGAGGGACCGACGATGACAAAGAACTCCCGGTCGGCAATCTCCATCGTCACCTCATCAACTGCCTTGACCTTCCGGTCAAAACTTTTGGTGACTTTATTGAACAGGACCCGGCTCATTTTCCGGTCTGGGCCAGAGGACGGCAAGAATCTTGATAATGGTCTCTCTCAGGTTCCGACGGGGAACAACTGCATCTATCAGGCCGTGCTTGAGGAGAAACTCGGCCCGCTGGAAGCCCTCGGGCAGTTTTTCGCCGATGCCTTCTTCAATTACCCGGGCACCGGCAAAGCCAAGAAGGGCACCCGGTTCGGTGAGAATCACATCGCCCAGCGAGGCGAATGAGGCCATGACGCCGCCGGTGCAGGGGTCAACCGGGATGGAGATGAATGGAATCCGGGCCTGACGCAAAAGTCCGAGCTCGGCGGCGGTCTTGGCCATCTGCATCAGGGAGAAGAGACTTTCCTGCATGCGGGCACCGCCCGAGGTGGCAACGATGACCAGGGGTGTCCTCTCGGTGCGCGCCAGCCGGATGGCACGTGCCACTTTCTCACCGACCACCGAACCCATGCTGCCGCCCATGAAATTGAAGTCCATCACGGCAAAGACGACCGGACAACCGGCAATCTTAGCCCGGCCGTAGATGACCGCCTCGGTCCGGCGGGTCTTCTCCTGAGCTTCCTTCAGCTTGGCCGGATAGTCGGGAAAGCCCAATGGGTCAACGGAACTGAGCCCGGGGTCCAACTCCTCGAGACGTCCATCGTCAAGCAAAATCCTGATGTACTGCTCCGGATTAATGCGGAAGTGGTAGCCACAGCGGGTGCAGACAAAGAAATTGGACTCCAGGGTCTTGCGATAGAGAATCTCGCCGCAGCCATTGCACCGAAACCACAGGCCGTCGGGAGTGGCGTTACGGCGCGGTGAATCGGGCACGGTGAAGTATAAGGGCAGGCAGAATCGAGTCAAGGCGCAACTTGACTAAAAAAACCGGGGCCCCTGAGCGGACCCCGGTGGATTTCGAGCTCTCTTTACCAGCGATTCTGGGCGGAACCGCCCGACTCGCGGCGCGGGCCACGCTCGGTCCGAGCCTTGGCCTCATTTACCGTGAGGGGACGGCCGTCCAGTTCAAACTGGTTCAGTGCGGCAATCGCCGCCGCGGCCGCTTCCTCGGTTGCCATCTCGACGAAGGCGAAACCGCGCGAACGCTCGGTGAAGCGGTCCTTGATTATCTCGACCGAGGAGACCTCGCCATGCTGACTGAACAGTCCACGCAGCTGTTCCTCGGTTGCGCTGAAGGGGAGATTCCCCACAAACACGCGCTTACCCATTTATCTTACCTCCGAATCAGGTTTGCGCTTGGGAATCGTTACAGGCACTACGGCGCAGGCTTCTGCACTCTCCGATTAGACACTAACCGGACTCATAGACCCTAACGGACCACAAGCAGTTTCGGGCCCATCTTACTTTCGGCCGGAGTCAGGCCCCATGACAGCCGGCCTACCATAATAAGCGTTTTGATACCGTTGTCAAGTATCGCGTCCTGTGCGGTGAATGCCCAACGATAATGTAATGGGTCCGGGCATTCGGAATGTTTCGTTTAGAATGACAGAAGGAGTGAAGGCAACAGGCGTTGGATAAAGCGGTCATTTTCGACCGACCGTCGGGGGCGGAGAAATCACCTGTCGGCCGCGAGCGCTTCCCTGACTCCGTTCAGCATGACGGCACGGCAAGACATTTCTCGCTGTGACTTGGCAGTCGGAGAGCTTTTCTTGACATGGACTGGTGATTAGCTACACTCAGCCCGCAGTATCTAACGAAAGGAGCATAGAATGAAAAGACTGCTGTTCGTTGCCGGCGCTATCGTTCTGATTCTTGTTGGCGCTGGTTGCACCTCTGCTACCGATGACTACTATCCGATGTCAGTCGGCAGCACTTGGAATATGGAAGGGTATGTGCGGATGGTCTCGACACTCACTGGGTTGGATACCCTAATGACCAGCACCATCCAGACCAAGGTGGAACGTGAGGCCCAGTTGAACTCCGGCGAAAAGGTGCGGGAGTTTTCCACGACCACCACAGTCCATCAGCGAATACCCGACAGCACCTATACCCAGACCAGCACCAGCTACATCCGGGAGACTGGCTCAATGATTCTAGGCTATGAGTCGCTCGCCGACTCCGTTCCCGACACTCTCCTGGTATTGCCCCTGACTGTCGGCAAAACCTGGCGCATCAACCAGTATGCAACTGCCGAAGTGGTTGGCCAGGAGGATGTGACGGTGAAAGCCGGGACCTACCAAAACGCATGGAAGATAAAGACAACTACCTCTGCCGGCATAACCATCGAGGTGTATTCCTGGTACGCCAAAAACGTGGGACACGTGAAGAGCCACTACGAGCTCTCAATCGCCGGCTACACTCAAATCTTCCATCAGGAGCTGGTTTCCTGCGAGATAAAATAAACCCTTGGTCTGCGCCTATCCGGGGCCGGACAGAAGAGAAGCCTGTCCGGCCCCAAGTATTCGATTGACACCTGCCCAATTGTCCTTACTCTTGGCACAGGATGAAACTGCTCAAGCACCTGCTGCTGCCTGAGATTTCTGAGCTCGTCCGGGCAAGAGACTGGCGGGCACTGAAGGATGTGCTCGTCACCTGGCCGGCCCAGGATGTTGCCGACCTGCTGGAGAGCCTGAATGTTGAGGATGCCGGGGTCCTGCTTTTGCTCTTGCCGCCGCCGGTCCAGGCCGACGTCTTTGCCGAGCTTGTTCCGGAAAGACAGGAGGCGCTCCTGCGCTCGCTTGGCGACCAGAGGCTGCGGGAGATTGTCCTGGGCCTGCCGCCTGACGACCGGACCGAGCTGTTTGAGGAGATGCCGGCCAGCCTGACTCGCCGGCTTTTGGACCTTTTGCCCGTCGAGGAAAAGCAGGAGGCGCTGCGGCTTTTGGGTTATCCCGAAAACAGTGTTGGTCGGCTGATGACCCCCGACTTCGTCAGTGTCCGGCCCGACTGGAGTGTGGGGCGGGCGCTTGACCACATCCGGGCCAATGGCCGGGATGCTGAGACGATTGATATGGTCTATGTGGTAGATGAGCATGGCCATCTGATTGACGATGTGCCGCTGCGGCGCTTCATTCTCGCGGAGCGGAACCAGTTGGTCTCCGACCTGATGGACAAGAGCTTTGTCGCGGTTCCGGCCCATGCCGACCAGGAAGAGGCGGCCGAGAAGATGAAACGTTACGACCTGGTGGCACTGCCGGTCACCAGCACCACCGGTGTCCTGCTCGGAATTGTCACCTTTGACGACATCTTCCAGGTTCTGGAAGAGGAGACGACCGAAGACTTTCACAAGACCGCCGCGGTCCGCCCCCTGGCGCGGGGGTATCTCGGCACCTCGGTCTGGGAGCTATTTCGGAAGCGGATTGTCTGGCTTCTGGTCCTCCTGGTCTCGGATTTTTTCTCCTCGGGCATCATTGCCCACTTTGAGAAGGCGCTCCAAGCGGTAATTGCCTTGGCTTTTTACATACCGGTTCTGATTGACTCCGGTGGCAACACTGCGAGTCAGTCGGCAACTATTGTGATTCGTGCCCTGGCGACCGGCGACCTGACAATCAAACGGTGGTTTGCGGTGGTCAAGAAGGAGCTGCTAACCGGCCTGTTGATAGGTCTGACTTTGGGGGCGGTCTGCTTTCTGGGCGGAAGTCTGGGCAAGGGAGGCTCGCGCATCGGCATGGTTGTCGGTCTCTCGATGATGGCCCTGGCACTCTGGACCAACATCCTGGGCGGGCTGTTGCCGGTGGTTATTACCAAGCTCAGGCTCGACCCGGCAGCGGCCAGCTCGCCTCTCCTTACAACCGTGGCTGATGTCACCGGCCTGTTGATTTACTTCGGCATCGCCGCCGCTATCCTCGGCTAGCCGTGCTGCTCCTCGCTTATGGTTTGGGTAGTGTCAAGAATTTTGTGTAAATTGGTATTTGGGCCATAGCGGGCGCTTCTGCCATT
>JBDRUJ010000060.1:0-9706 GCA_039801285.1 Caldifarciminota bacterium | reverse complement strand
TGCTCCGCGCTGTCTGCGTTTGGCACCCCTCACCCTGCCCCTCTCCCGCAAGGGGCGAGGGAATCAGCGTCGGGCGTCTGGCATATCTGGAGACAGACAACCCCTGCCCCTCCCCGTCATTGCGAGCGAAGCGAAGCAATCCCAGTGAGATTGCCACGGCTTCTGACGAAGCCTCGCAATGACAGAAAGGCCTGTCTGGAGACAGGCAACCCCTGCAGGGTATTCATGAGCAGAAGGTGGAAGGCAACTCCTTACCCTGCTCCTCCTTTGCAATACGCAAGGGAAATGGGGTAAGTGAGGGGCGGCTCTAGGGTTCGGTTATGACCAGGAGCTGGTCGGGTTTGATGCCTTTCTGGATGACCTTGGAATTGGGTCCGAATTGGACTTCGACCGTGACCGGCAGAGCCGATGGGCCCAAGCCGAAGTGCTGGATAATCGAGTTCTGGCTGGTTGTTCCTTTGCCGCCTTCGACTTCACGAAGCCAGCGTCTCTTGCCCTGAGTGACGATGACCCGCGCGCCGATGCTGGCCGCATTGTGTCTTGAGCCAATCGCCCTGACCTTGAGCCAGTGGCTCTCATTCTCGGTGTCGTTGCGGAAGAGCCTGACCCCTGAGCTGGAGCCGACGACAAGGTCCAGGTCACCGTCGTTGTCAAAGTCGGAGAAGGCACAGCCCCAGCCGTTGAAACAGCGGGTGCCGGAGAGCCAGGTGACCTCGCGGAAAGAGACCGGAGCGTTGCGCCGCAGCCGGCCGTCGTTCAGATAGAGGAAGGAGCGCCGTCCTTCGTAGATGGATGTGATGTACAGGTCCAGGTCACCGTCGTTGTCAACATCGGCCCAGGCCGGGTCAGAATGGGTCTCTTCGTAGCGGATGCCCGATGTCGCGCGGCAGTCGCGGAAACGGGGATACACTTTAGGCCCGAGGTTTTCGTAGAGCATGGAGCGGTTTGAGAACTCGATGTAGCGGGGATGGGCGAGGTTGGCGCAGAACAGGTCCAAGTCCCCATCGTTGTCATAGTCGGCCCAGGATGAGCCAATCGTATGGCCGAACCAGCCGTTGACCTCGTCACCAGCTACGCCCAACTGACCAGCCAGATTGGTGAAGGTGGAGTTGCGGTTATTGTGCCAGAGGAAGTTCTCGCAGAGCCGGTAGTTTGAGACATAGCAGTCCTGATAGCCGTCGTTGTCGTAGTCGGCCCAGGCAACGCCCCGGCCAGCAAGCTCTTTGCCATAAGGCGGGAAGATTCCGGCGGTCCGGGTAATGTCCTTGAATGTGCCCTTCTGATTCTGATAGAGCCGGTCGGGGTAGTAGGTGTGCTGCTCCCAGTTTTCATAGTTCGCACAGTAGAGGTCAATCCAGCCGTCGTTGTCGAAATCGGCCCAGGCCGCTCCTTCGGTCGGATAGGGGTCGGAGGGTCGGCCAACACTGTCGGTGACATCGGAGAACCGGCCAAAATGGTTCTTCCAGAGCCGGTCAACGGTGTCTGAGCCGGACATGTAGAGGTCAAGCCAGCCGTCGTTGTTGTAGTCAGCCCAGACTCCGCCGCGGCCCCGGGCACCGGCAAGACCGACCGAGTCGGTCACATCGGTGAAGTGTCTGCCCGAGTCGTTGCGATAGAGCCGGCAGCCGTTCAGGAGCAGGTCGTCAAAGCCGTCGTTGTTGTAGTCTGCCCAGGCGACCCGGGACTCCCGACGACCTTCAAGGCCGAAGGAGTCGGTGACATCGGTAAAGCATGGGCCGGCATAGCCGAGAAGGGTGCGGCCAAGATTCAACTGTTCCTGAGCGGTGGTGAAACCGAGGCGCATCAGTCCTGAGTCGGCTCGGCTGGTCCAGTAGTTGCGGGAGTCGCCGGTTTCCAGGGAACGAACAAAGGCGAGTCGGGCGGCAAGGGTCTCTCCGGACTGCTCATAAACTTCGCCCAGCAGGCAATGGAACGGGCCGGGTGTTGCCTCCTGCTGCGGGTCATAGCGAAACTGTCTGAGGGCATCCAGAAGCCAATCTTTTGCCTCTGCCAGCCGGTTCTGGGCAAGAAGCGCCTCGGCAAGTGCGAGCCGGGCAAGGCCGTAGAGGGGCGGGTATTCAAGCTCCCACTGCTCCGCTGGTTTATTTCTGGGCTTCTGGGTTTTGGGCTCGAGGCGGATGGCGGCAAGCGCGTAGCGTTCAGCGGTCATGGGGTCGAGCTTGATGCGGTTGAAGACGGCAGCGGCATAGCGATAGCGGAAGGGGTCGAGCGTGTCGTCCTGAATCATCTCGGCTGCTGCGGCCCGGATACCAACCGTGTCCCTCAGGCCATAGCAGGATGATAGCAGAAACATGTAAAAGGTCTGGCGCCATTCCGACTCCGGATAGCGCTCCAGGAAGCGGTGAATGATTGGAATCTTGGCTGTATCGTTGTTCCAGACCGGATAGAGGGAGTCGTAGAACATGGCACCAATCAGTTCGTAGCTACGGCTGGAGTCGGGGAAGCGGGTCGTCAAGAGTGCCGCTACTGCCGAGGCGAGAGCTGTGTCGGCAAGACTCAGGCCCTCATATGCCAGGCTCAGGCTGCGGCAGGTGGTCTCGGCAAGATAGGGAAGGGCCTCGCGCAAGATAAGCTCTTTGGTCTTGATGAGCCTGGTTGAGTCGTTCTCAGCGAGGCGGTAGAGTGACAGCCAGCGCCCGATGATTGCCGTGTCGTCATTGTGGTTGAGCTCAAGTGCCTTCTCCCACCAGTAGCGGCTGGAGTCGAACCGGTGCCAGTGGTCATAGACCCGGGCCAGATTATGGAGGATGGTGATGTCGTTTGGTTTTCTCCTCAGCTGCTTCTGATAGAAAGTTACCGCTTCCTGATATTCGCGCCGGGCCAGAAAACTTTCCAGCGTCGAGCCACTGGCTGGAGAAAGGAAAAGCAGAAAGATGATAAAGGGTGGTGTCATTTTCAGGCATTGTAGAGAAGAGATGGTTGGGGTCAAGAAGATAGCAAAAGGCCGGCCCGAAGATGACTCCGGCCGACCTGAGGTTGCGGCTTATCAGAGAGAGCTTGGTGCCGTGTTGAGGCGGGCGGGAATCGGACGGGTCATCCTGATGACCAGGGCGAGAAGGCAGAGCAGGAACACGGCCATTCCCAGCCAGCCGGCACCGGTGAAGTTGAGACGGAAGCACATGAGGGTCGGGTAAAGGAGGGTGATTCCGAACATGCCAAAGGCGAGTGGCGCAAGGCGTTGTTCGGGCTCGCGGAAACGTTCGGCGTCCGCGGCTTTTGGTTCAACAGTCTGGAAGAAGAGGAGGATGAAGAGGGTTGTTGCGAACCACCCGGCAAAGCTGGAAAGCGGGATGCCGTGATAGAAGCCCTTCTGGACAAACCCCATCTGGCCCCGGCCGACCGCGGCCGGACCGGCGGTGAGCTGCCACAGCGCCATGAGCAGAGCGCGGCGAGCGGTGCGGCGCTAAAGGCGCTGACATCTGAAGGTCGCGCCTGAACCAGAAAGACAGAAAGGACGAATACCAGATAGAGTTGACCGTACCAGTTGAGAACTGTTGCCAGAGGGACGCGGCCGGGCAGCATCAGGCCCACCTGGATGCGCAGGTCCCGGGCCCGGGTAAACCAGTGGCTGCCGAAGATTGCGCCGAAGTTCGTCCCCAGGTACTCGGCAACATAGGCGAGCACAAGACCGAGGACAAGTAGCCAGAGCGCCCGGCGCGGCCCCAGAAATGTGAAGCTGTGGAGCAGTGCAAAGGCGGCCAGACAGTAGATTGGCATCAGACTGAGCCAGAGAAGCGGCGGCCTGGTAATCAGGTCAGCAATCATAAACCCGACGGTGGCAAGAGCCATGAACCAGATTCCGATGCTCAAAAGCCGGCTGTTATAGGTATCTTTCGGCACTTTCCCTCCTAAGAAAGGTTGAAGCTTACCAACAGAGACAGGATAACCCGAATGCCCCTGAAAGCTAGTCTGAAACAGGCTGAATCCCTAAAGGTCATCGGTTCCTTCCTTCCAATTTGATAAAATATTATACCGGATAAATTGTCACCAGTCAACCGAAACAGAGGAAGTGAAGCAGGACTAGCCAATCGGGTAAGTTTTCTGTATAATATTATATGCGTGACGCGGGTCAGCTGATTGTCGTGGTGGGTCTGGCTTTATTGATACTTATTGTCGGCGCTAATGAAGCGGCACGTTGTTCCACTGAACCGCGCATCATTGCCGAGGCCAGGGCTCAGACACTCTGGCAGAATCGAAAAGAGGAGAATCGGCACCGCCAAGGAGGACTCCCTGATGTCTCGGATGAAGAACCGGACCTAGACCGGTCGGGTGCTGCGAACCCGATTCAGCCTCTTTTTGAACTGGTCTTCGGCGACCTGGAACAGGGGTGCGATACCACCCAATCGGCTCAGTCGGCCCTGCGCGAGCAGTACGGTGAATGGGGCAGGCTTTATAAAACGGACAGTCTGCTTGCCAACCCGCATCTCCGAAGGCTGCTAAAGAACTTACTCGCGCCAGAAGGGTCCAAATAGCCCGGTTTTCCGTCCCA
Source organism: Caldifarciminota bacterium (assembly GCA_039801285.1). Lineage (GTDB taxonomy): Bacteria > Hydrothermota > Tepidihabitantia > Tepidihabitantales > Tepidihabitantaceae > JBDRUJ01. The sequence goes on along the minus strand of JBDRUJ010000060.1, from coordinate 5,196 downwards.
TCCTCCGCCGGGAATCTTTCTGTGATAAAATGCTTGACTTGGGCTTGGTGCCGGCTAGGATTTATTAGCCAATTCTCCTGATTGGGTTACAACTGATATCAGGTTATGACTGGTGGCGGTGTTATCGTCCCCGGTCTCAGGGCCGATGGCTGCGAGCAGCTAACGCTAAGGAGGCTATGATGCCGAAGTATCTTCTGCTGTGTCTGTGGTTGCCGGTGACGCTGGCACTGGCGACCGGGTATCAGATGCCGGCCTACCAGAAAGACGGCTGGGAGCCAATCTATCCAATTACCAGCGATGGGGTTGCCCAGTATATGGGCTATGGTTATCAGCACACCGTTGCCACCGACACCGGCGGCAATGTCCATGTGGTCTGGTATGACAACACCACCGGCACGAACCAGGTCTACTACCGGAAGTGGACAAGGTCGAGCGGTTCCTGGGGTCCGAGAACTCAAATCACAAACCAGACCCAGCCGGTTTACCGGCCGGCGGTTGCCTGCGACTACTCCGGCAATGTTCATGTTGTCTGGTATCACAGTTCGGGCACCGGCACCTATGGCATCTGGTACAAGAGGTGGAGCATCGCCACCGGCACCTGGGGCGACTCCCTGCAGCTTTACTATCCGGGCGGAAACTATCTCAACTACTACCCTTCGATTGCCTGCCGGCCCGGGCACGACAATGTCCATGTCGCTTGGCAGAGCCGGGATGCGGTCAACACCACCTATTATCAGGTGCGGCACGTCGAATACACACCGGGCGTCGGCTGGGGAACCCCGACCGTTGTTTCCACCAACACCGGGATATACCATTACGATGTCGGAGTGGCGGTTGATTCGTTTGACAATGTCTATGTGACCTGGCGGAGCTATACCTACCCCACGCCGGGAACGAACTATCAGGTTCACATGCGTTCAAGAATTTCCGGGACCTGGGGCGAGATTGAGCAGGTGTCGAACACCAACCCGAATGCCGATATGTACAGCCCGGCGGTTGCGGTTGATGCTGATGGCGCCAGGGTCCATGTTGTCTGGGACGGCGACCCGCCCGGCAACGCCAATGACCGGGTCTATTACCGCTGCAAGAGCGGCGGCACCTGGGGCAACACCGACACCGTCAGCATCTATGGCGACGGGATTCAGTACAATCCGACGGTTGCGGTTCGACACGACAATAGCGTCCATGTTGTCTGGCGCGGCTACACCCAGTCCTCACCAACCCGGCATCAGATTCAGCACCGCTGCAAGGTCGGCAACACCTGGTCGGGTGTGGCTGAGCTCACCGCCAGGACCAGTGGTGCCAGCGGCATCCAGAACCCGTCGCTTGCCTGTGACAACCGGGATGGAGTCCATATCGTCTGGTACGACGACTCGGACGGCGACAACGACGTTTACTATATCCGGGGTTTGGCCAGCGATGTCGGGCTTGTCTCAATCTTGGCACCGGTCGGCCAGGTTCGCGTCAATACGCCGGTAACACCGAGGGGCCGCTGGCGCAACTACGGCTCCAGCCCGGTTGACTTCATGGCTTACTGTTTCCTCCTAAATCCCACGGGAAGCCGGGTCTATTCGGAGTCAATCGCCGTTACCGGACTTGGGCCCGGTGCCGAGACCAGCCTGGCATTTCCGAGCTATGTCGTGGCCGATACCGGCACCTGGACCGCGCGCTGCTCCACCTATGCCCAGCTCGATTTGAATCCTGGTAACAACACCGGCTCAGGCAACTTCAGGGTCTTTGCCTCGGGCAATGTTCAAATGTTCCAGATTCAGTCGCCGCAGGGGACCTATGACACCAATGCGGTTGTGACTCCTCAGGGCCGCTGGCGGAACCGGACCGGTGAGCCGATTGATTTCACCGCCTACTTTATCCTTATCAATCCTTCAGGGACCAGGGTTTATCGGGAGTCTCTGAATGTGACCGGTCTTGCCGGCCATGGCGACATAACGCTCAACTTCCCGTCCTTCAATCTCGGAACTGCAGCCGGGCAGTGGGTGGCATTCTGTTCAACGTTCTCAAATGCCGACACCTTCCCGGCTGATGACACCCTGAGCGACGGTTTCACAGTTGAGGCACGGGTCTGGTGGCCCTATGGCTGGCATGAGGTCAAACCGATGCCGACGCTCCCTTCAGGCCGGGCGGTGAAGGATGGCGGCTGGCTCGTCCAGATGAGACTTCAGGGCGTCCGCTACATCTTTGCGGCAAAAGGTAACAAGGTCGGCGACTTCTACCGCTATGAGCCGCTGGGCGATACCTGGACACCGCTTTGCACAATCCCAAGAGGGATAGAGGGCAAACCGCCGCGCCGGGGTGCAGCGGCGACTGCCAACGCACCTTACATCTATGCCACCAAGGGCAACAACACCCTGGGCTTCTGGCGCTATGATGCCGAGCTCGACTCCTGGCAGCAGTTGCCCGATGTGCCGCTGGGAATATCCGGCAAACGGGTCAAAGGCGGGACCGATATGGTCTTTATCCGCCAGCCGTTTGACACCGGCTATGTCTACCTTCTGAAGGGTTATAAGAACGAGTTCTACCGGTTCAATACGGTCGCCGCTAGATGGGACACAATGGCTCCGGCGCCGATGCCGGCCGGAACCGGCTCCAAATGGGACCGGGGTTCATGGATACTCTACAGGCGCCAGCCGGCACAGGGTCTTTACCGAATCTTTGCCCACAAGGCACGCTACCATGAGCTCTGGATATACGATGTCCTTGCCGACACCTGGACAAGCCAGCCGCTGCCGGGGATGCCGTTCCTCTCCCGGACCGGAACGAGCAAGAAATCGAAGGACGGCGGCTCAGCGGTGTTTTACGGCGACTTCATCTATGCCCTGAAGGGCGGCAGCACCAATGAGTTCTGGCGCTACGACATCCTGCTCAACATCTGGGAAGAGAGCGACTCGATGCCGACCTATGGCTCTACTGGCAAGCGGAAGAAGGTGAAGGACGGTGCCGATATCGTTGTCTATCAGGGGAACGTCTTCTTTGCCCTGAAGGGCAACAAGACCTGCGAGCTCTGGCGGTATGTTGTTCCCGACACCCTGATGGGGCAGGAAAACGGAGAAGGCGGAAGGCGGAATGCGGAAAGCGGCGAGCGGAATGGGGAAGGCGGAAGGGAATGGCTGCGGGTCGGACAGAATCCGGTTCAGGGCCGATTGCTGACCATAAGCTACAGCCTGAGCCCGGACCACGGGCCGGCACTGGTTCAGGTCTTTGACGTGGCGGGCAGGTCGCTGGTGCAGAAGGCACTGGCGCCTTCAAGGCAAGGGGTAGCGTTCCTTGACCTCAGACGGCTGAGTGCCGGGGTTTACCTCCTGAAGGTTGAGGCGCGTGGTCATCAGGCCACGCATAAGCTCGTGGTGGAGTAAAAAGGAAAGCGGGTTACCACGAGACCGCGCGGGGGCGGCTTTGCCGCCCCCGCTGCACTTTGCGAACAAGTTGTCAATCCACAGTTTGACATTCCGAGCTTCCCTTTTTGTCATTCCGAGCTTGTCGAGGAATCGCTTGTCCGGAGAGGGATTTCTCCACTCGCCCTGTCGGGCTCGGTCGAAATGACAGCTCTTATCCACCGCCCGCCATCCGCCTCCCGCATTCCGCCGCGCCGCTGTCATTCCTGCGAAAGCAGGAATCCATCGAGAAGATTCCCGCGCACACTTTTTGCGAACCAAATTGACTTTGGCACTGTTGACTATAAACTACCAGTCCTTCCTCAGCCTGCCGGTCAAGAAAAGGTGTGCCGGTTGTGCGAGTGTCTTCAGGCTGAGGCTGAGTGGTCTGGCATAAAACCAGATTGAAAGGAGAGGTTGATGAGTCCGATATTCTTTGTTGCTCCGGCGGGTGCGGTCGTGGCGCTTCTCGCCGCACTCCTCTTTGCCCTGCGCAATCTGCGTCAGAGCGAGGGAACCGAGCCGATGAAGGAGGTAGCGCGGGCGGTCCGGATTGGTGCCTATGCCTATCTGAAGCAGCAGTACAAGGGGGTGGGACTGTTCATGGTGGTGGTGTTCGTTCTACTCCTGATTCTGGCGATTCTGAAGCTTCAGGTCATCTATGTGCCGTTTGCCTTTCTGACTGGTGCATTCTTCTCCGGCCTCGCCGGCTTCATCGGCATGTCAATCGGTGTCCGTTCCAGTGCCCGGACAACCTGGGCGGCACGGGAGAGCCTGAACTCGGGTCTGCGGGTTGCTTTCTCCTCGGGCATGGTGATGGGGCTGGTGGTTGTCGGTCTGGGTCTGGTTGACCTCTCCATCTGGTATGCGATTCTCAATGCGGTCTATGCCCATCAGCCGACTGCGCTCCGGCTTCAGTCAATCACCTCCACGATGATTGCCTTTGGAATCGGTGCCAGCTCGCAGGCGCTGTTTGCCCGGGTGGGCGGCGGTATCTACACCAAGGCGGCCGATGTCGGTGCCGACCTGGTGGGCAAGATTGAGGCCGGGATTCCTGAGGACGACCCGCGCAATCCCGCGGTGATTGCCGACAACGTCGGCGATAACGTCGGCGACATTGCCGGCATGGGGGCCGACCTCTATGAGTCCTATGTTGATTCGATTGTTGCGACGATGGCGCTGTCAATCGTCGCCTTTGCCGGCAGCGGCTTTGAGGTGAACGGTGTGCTTTTGCCGATGGTGCTGGCCGGTGTCGGAATTGTTTCGTCGCTCCTGGGCAGCTTTCTGGTCCGTGCCGGCGAGAAGGCAGAGCAGGCGGTTCTGCTCCGGGCGCTCCGCACCGGCATTTACGGTGCGGCAGTCCTCTCGGCAATCGGCGGCTTTCTGGTCACGAGATGGCTTCTGCCTCAGCACTGGCAGGTCTTCTGGGCGATTCTCTCCGGGCTGCTTGCCGGAGTGGCGATTGGCTATATGACCGAGTTCTTCACATCCGACAGCTACCCGCCGACCCGAGGTATTGCGGCTGAGGCGCGGACCTCAGCGGCAACGGTGCTGATTGAAGGGCTCTCGGTCGGCATGAGGTCAACGATGCCCATCGTGATTACTGTTGCCGTGGCAATCATCACCAGCTACTACCTTTCGGGCGGAGCGACCAATCCGGGCCTGGGGCTTTACGGCATCGGCATCTCGGCGGTCGGGATGCTGGCGACACTGGGGATAACTCTGGCAAGCGACGCCTATGGCCCGGTTGCCGACAACGCCGGCGGCAATGCCCAGATGACCGGTCAGGAGCCGATTGTGCGCGAGC
>JBDRUJ010000059.1:0-9768 GCA_039801285.1 Caldifarciminota bacterium | reverse complement strand
TTCCTTTCGGTATTGGCCGGGTTGATCTCTACGAAAGACTGCTTGCCTGACAACCGAACCGTAGCGCACACGGTTGACCGTTTCGGAACCCAATCGGGCAGAGCTGTTTCTACTAACACCTTGATTTATTACGACTTATTCAGTTGGCACGGCGGTTGCTAGAATGCCGGGCAAGATGAAAAACGGAGGTTTATCATGAAGAAGCTGCTAACGCTAATGTCTGTTATGGTGCTGGCTGGTGCGGTTCTCGCCCAGACCGGCGGAATCAGTGGTAAGGTTGTTGATGCCCAAACCGGCAACCCGATTGCCGGTGCTGTGGTTGTCGCCTGTCATGACAGCACACCGGCCGGCAGGGCTCTGACCAATGGTGATGGCTGGTATCTGATTGAGAATCTGGAGCCCGGTGGGTATCGGGTTATCGCCCGGGCACAGAACTATCAAGCCAGTGTCTATCCTGAACGGGTTATTGTCCGTTCCGGTCAGGTAACACAGGACATCAACTTCCGGCTCAATCCGATTCCCAGGCCCCAGTTTGGAGCGATTGCCGGACGGGTTGTTGATGCCCGGACCCAGAAACCGGTTCGGGGTGCCCTGGTTGTTGCCACCGGAGAGGGCTGGCGGTATCAGGCTCGAACCGATGGCCATGGCAACTACCTCATCAGAAGGGTCAGGCCGGGCACCTATCAGGTTGGAGCCAAGGCCCGCGGCTATCTTGGCCAGCGCTATCCCGAGCCGGTCGTTGTCCGTCCGGGCGAGGTTACCCAGAACATCAACTTTGCCTTGGAGCCTGCACCGGCCCGTGGGGCAATCACCGGCCAGGTTGTTGATGGCCGAACCAACCTGCCGATTGCCGGTGCGCTGGTTGTGGCGCGGGGCGAGCATGGTGCCGGTCAGGCACGGACTAACGGCCATGGTTTTTATCGGATACTCCTCTATCCCGGCGAATACCAGGTCACGGCTCAGGCACGCGGCTACGAGACCGAGGTCTTTCCCAGACCGGTTCCGGTCCGTTCCAATGAGGTTACGGAGCACATTGACTTCTCCTTGCACCGTCTCAAAACGGACAGCGACTGACCTCGGTTTGGCGGACCGGGCTCTGACGCAGTTCAGGGCCCGGTCTTATTTTGCGGCGCGAGATAACGGCACGGTTTGACTCAAGCCCGAACTTCCCATAGAGTATCCCGAGTTTCAGGATGCGTCGCTTCACATTCTGGGCGGTTGGCTTCACCGTCCTGATAATCGTTGTCTTCAACATCGCCGGCTGGCTGATTCTGCGCCAGACCAGTCGCTATCTGGAAACGGAGCTGGGGGCAAGGCTCCAGAGTGTTGCCACAACATTGGGGACGACCATCGGCACCCGATATCAGGAGCCGGCTGCCAGGCGGCTGATGTCGGAAGTCCTTGAAAAGAACAACCTGTTCAATATCTACATTGTTGATGAAAGCCTCCGCTACCTCTACAATGCCCGTGCTCCCGAACAGACCGGCCTAGTTGACCCGGCGCTGGAACCTGAGGCCGCCGAAATCATTGCCGCCTTTTCCGGGGTTCCGAGCCAGTCCCGGCTGTACGCCGCGGGCGGCTACTATCTGAAAACCGCCTACGCGCCGATTGAGGACTCCCTGGGCCTGGCCCAGGCGGTGATTGGTGTTGAGGCCGATGCCCGCTTCTTCTCGGTTCTTGCCCGGTTCCGCAACTCGCTGCTTTTTACCAGTGGCCTCAGTTTCTGCGCAATCCTGGCAATCGTCCTTGTCTCATTCAGCCTTGCCCGGCACACCCTCAAGGTGGAGCAGGCTGCAGCCCGGGCCAACACCCTTGCCCTGATGGGACAGCTTTCCGCGGCCATTGCCCACGAAATCAAGAACCCGCTGGCGATAATCCTCGCGGCGACCGAAAGACTCCAGAAGAGATACAATGCCCATGATGACCAGACATTCGGCTACATCAGAGAAGAGGTTGACCGGCTGAACCGTGTGGTAACAAACTACCTGAGCCTGGGCTCAACCCGGGCTGACCGGCTGGAGCCGGTCGACCTGAAGGAGCTGATTGGCAATGTCCTTGCCACTGTTGAGCACGACACCCGGCGGCTGGGGATTGTGGTCGAGACTCAACTTGACAACCTTCCTCCGGTCAATGCCAGCCGGCTTGCCCTGCGCCAGGTGTTTCTCAATCTGGTGCTCAACGCCATTCAGGCTCAGCCCTCAGGCGGGCTATTGCGTATCAGCGGCACCACCGGGCAAAGTGGTGGCAGGAGATGGGTTGTGATAAAGGTAGCCGACCACGGCCCGGGCATCAGACCCAAAGACCGGCTTCGGGTCTTTCAACCATTCTGGACTACGAAGGAGAAAGGGAGTGGTCTTGGGCTGTTTGTGGCGAAAAGGGTCATTGAGGAGCATGGCGGCCGGGTTCGCATCATTGACACAGGAGAAATCGGGACTACATTTGAGCTGAGACTGCCATTATGAAGGTCCTCCTGGTTGATGATGAGGCAAACCTGGTCCGGCTCTGGGCCGAGCACATCCGCGATGCCGGCCACGAAGCTGTGACATTCACTAGCGGTGTTGATGCCCTCAAGGCGCTGGAGTCGGGAGAGTTTGATGTTGTCTTCACCGACCTGAAGATGGTGCCGGTGGACGGTTTTGCGATTCTCGCTGCTGCAAAGCAGGCTAACCCTCAGACTGAAGTGATAGTCATTACCGGCTACGGAACGATTGAGACGGCGGTTCAGGCGATGAAACAGGGTGCCTATGACTTCATCACCAAGCCGGTCCATGAGGAGCAGTTTACCCTGCTCCTGGAGCGGATCGGTGAAAAACACCGGCTCAGGGATGAGAACCGGCAGCTCAGGCAGGCGCTTGCCGAATCGGACCGTTTTGCCGAGATGATAGGAAAAAGTCCGGCACTGGAAAGGGTGCGCGAACAGGTGGCCAAGGTTGCACCCGGTGACACAACCGTCCTCATCCTGGGTGAGTCGGGTGTGGGCAAGGAGCTTGTTGCCCGGCTGATTCATCGCCAGAGCCCGCGCCGGACAAAGCCGTTCGTGGTGATGCATGCCGCTGCCCTGCCCGAGACCCTGCTGGAAAGCGAGCTCTTCGGCTATGAGAAGGGTGCATTCACCGGCGCCACAACCCGCAAGCCCGGCCGTCTGGAGATGGCCGCCGAAGGAACCCTCTTCCTTGATGAGATTGGCGAGCTCCCTGCATCCTTTCAGGTCAAGCTCCTGAGATTTCTGCAGGAGAAGAGTTTTGTCCGGCTGGGCGGCAACCAGACGATTCGGGTTGACACCCGCATCATCGCTGCCACCAATCGCAACCTGCTTGATGCGGTACGCCAAGGCAACTTCCGTGAAGACCTGTATTACCGGCTTGCCGTCTTCCCTATTCAGGTGCCGCCATTACGGGAACGGCGGTCCGACATACCGCTACTGGTTCGGCATATCCTCAAACGGCTTGGCTACCAGCAGGAGGTGGCAGCGGATGTGTTGAGGCTTTTATTTGATTACGACTGGCCCGGCAATGTCCGGGAGCTGGAAAATGTCTTGGAAAGGGCGCTGATTCTGGCAGGTGGTGAGGCGATTAGGCCCCAGCACATCCAGCTTCCCGAGCCGGTTCTGGTTCAGGCCGGACAGCTCACTCAGAGTGGCCAGGTCGGACTCCTTGAATTGGAGCGGAGGATGCTCGAAGATGCCCTGCGCAAGGCTGGGGGCAACAAGTCCAAGGCAGCTAAAATGCTGGGCATAACCAGACGGATGCTATATACCAAACTGGCAAAGTTCGGGATAGCCTATGAAGAAGAGGAGTGAACCGCCCCGCACCCGATTGGACGGTTCTGCACATTTATCTTTGGTTCTCCTTTATATAACTCACATTCCTACAACATATTACCTCTGGCATGCCGGTTGCATAAGGAAATGGGCATGAAGCGTATCATAGTTATTCTGATTCTCGCATTGGCTGCTGCCCTTGCCCAGTCCGGCCAGAGGGTGCTTGAGGAGCTCAGGCAGACCGATGAGGTCATTGACCGGGCTCGGGAGGTGGTAGAGCCGTCCAACAATCAGGAGGCCAAAGGGTTGCTGGGTGAGGCCATCCAGCTTCAGAACCAGGCCTGGGATAATTATCACGGCCGGCGCTATGTCCGGGCTCACGGCCTGACAATGGATGCCCGGCTCAAGGCCAGGAACGCAGCCGGAATGGTGCAGGCCGACCCGGAGCGCATCCAGGCGGAGATTCGGCGCACCGACGAGCTTTTCGCCTTTGCCGGGCCACTTATCAAACGGGCCGCCGAACCCAGGGCACTTGAATTGTGGCGCATCGCAGGCTCTGAGCAACAGTCGGCCAAGGATGAGTTCGGCAGACGGCACTACTGGCTTGCCCTCAAGTTCACCCTTGCCGCCCGACTCCATGTCCGAACCATCCTGAATCTGTTGAAGGCGGTTATCGCACCGGAGCGGGTTGAGGCGGAGATTCAGCGCACCGCCGAGCTCACCGTTCGCGCCCAAGAGGCGGTGCAGAACAGCGGCAATGAACGGGCCCGGCTGCTGTTGCAGAAGGCCCTATCCCTGCAGGAACAGGCCCGGGTATCATTCCGGAACCGGCTCTACAGTCAGGCCCTGAGAAAGACCATCTCGGCCCGGACCATCCTCCTGCGTGCCTGGGAGCTGGCGACCGTTGCTCCGGTCCCGACCATGGTTGACCAGGCGCTGAAGGAGACAGACCGGCTGCTCGAAACCTGGGCCGAGTCCATCGCCCAAAGCGATAATCCCGAGGCCAAGGGGCTTCTGGAGCAGGCCCGCATCCGGCAGCGTTCGGCCCTGGAGTTTCACGCCCGCAACCGGCTCCGGCTGGCGCTGGCAGAATCCAATGCCGCTTTCCGCATGATTCAGCGGGCCATCGAGCTGATTCAGGCACCCGAAGTTCCGGCGGAGACGCCCGAACCTGAGGACTAGCGGCCGCGGGGTCGGTCGAAACCGACTGTCATGAATCTGCTGATTGTCCTAGTGATTGGCGGTTCAATTACACTCAAACCGGAGTTCGGCATCGGTGCCGATTACAGCAGTCAGCGCTATTCAACCTATTCCCTTGATACCCTGCCCGCTGATACAAGTGCCATTGAAACCGAGGGACGCAGCTTCCTGGGTTTGGCGCTGAATCTTAGCTCAAACCCGACAGAGCTTGCAGGCAAAAACACCTTTCACGTTTCCACCAGCTCCATCCGGAACCATCTGAACCTCGACCTGAACCAGCGGCTGAGCGCGCTTTTCCGCCTGGAGGCAGACTTCCAGACCGAACTGCGCCATTACCACAAGGCCCTGCCGGTCCTTGCCGATACCGCCTTTCGCAGAGATTACTGGAACAGCAGTGGCAGTATCGATCTCCGGCTGGAGCCAAGCGAACGGTTCAACATCGCTCTTGGCGACGCTGCCGAATATCAGCGCTATTTTCAACCGGACAGTTTCAGCTATAACTATCTCCGCAACCGGATTCGAACTAGCCTGTCGGTCCGGCCGGGGCTCCTCACAACGGTTGATGCCGGGTATGACCTTTCGAACTGTCGAGCGCAGAACTCCGACAGTAACAGCTACCTTGACCACGCCATCCGTGTCGGGATTGACCGGTTCCTCGACCCGGGCTGGCAACTGCGGCTCGGCGCCGGCCTGACCCGACGCCGCTATCCCTCTCCCAGCCGCTCTTATCGGGAGATAAACCCGGAAGGTTCAATCCGCCGCGACCTGGGCGCAGCCGCGGCAGTCGCTCTGGATGACTGCAGCCGTATCACCTGGTTTGACTCACCAGTGGACATCTACCGCAACGAGTTTGAGAACCGCCTGGCCCTGGTTCTGGAGCTGCGGCCGACGCCACCCTTATCATTCCGCCTCGGTCCGGAGCATCAGTTCAGTCGCAGCCTCGATTCGCCGTCTAGCACCGACTACACCGAGTTCGCTTTTCTCGGCGGTCTGGATGTGATGCAACCGGGCCGCATCTGGTTATCAATTGAAGACCGGCTGGGCAGCCGCACCTATCCCCAGGCCGAAAGCTCGTTCTCCTCCAGTTACCGGTTCAACGAGCTGAACATCTCGGGCAACATGACAATCGTTCCGGGTCTGACCCTTGACGCCTTTATCGCAATCGCCCCGGAGTGGCACGCCGACAAGACCGAAAACCTGGCCGGCCTAACCTTCAGCCTGGAGCTGACCTATCGGCCATAGGGTACGGGTTGTGCTGTTCCAGGTGTCGGAATAAAGCTTCAGTCCGGTTGACCGCTGAGCAGGTGCAGACCTTTCTTGACCGGTGCTGATTTCCGGCTATATTGATGTGTTGCCGACATAGCTCAGACGGCAGAGCAGAGGTTTTGTAAACCTCAGGTCGGGGGTTCGACTCCCTCTGTCGGCTCAGAAATCCAGGACGGGTTCCCGAGTGGCTAAAGGGGGCAGACTGTAAATCTGCTGGCGAACGCCTACGGAGGTTCGAATCCTTCCCCGTCCATGAGATGATGCCCAGGCGGCTAGCGGTTGCTGCGGGCGTGGTGTAGTGGCAGCACAACAGCCTTCCAAGCTGTTTGCGTGGGTTCGACTCCCATCGCCCGCTCCTGTTTGTCCGGGCCGGGCTGACAATTGAGCCGGCCTTCCGGCCGGGGAGAATCCGGAATGGCCGAAGGTGCCGGGTCGTTTCCGGTAAAAATAATCCCTTTTAAAGGTAAGGGATTGTTCTGCATTTTCTATTTGACAGGGCAAGAGTTATGTTTATAATTGACGAACGGTCGAAAATCTTGCCCATGTAGCTCAGTCGGCAGAGCACTTCCTTGGTAAGGAAGAGGTCGCCGGTTCAATTCCGGCCGTGGGCTTTGTCAGTGGCACGGCCGGAGCGAGTTACAGGAACGGTTTATTGAAGAGGCTATCGGTGTTATCAAGGAGGACTGAATATGTCTAAGCCGAAGTTTGAACGAACCAAGCCGCATGTCAATGTCGGAACGATTGGTCACGTTGACCATGGCAAGACGCTTTTGACTGCGGCAATAACCAAGGTGCTGGAGAAAAAGGGCCTGGCGACCTATGTTACCTATGACCAGGTTGCAAAGGCGAGCGAGGCACACGGTCGCCGCGACGAGACGAAGATTCTGACGATTGCGGTCTCGCACGTGGAGTATTCGAGTGAGAAGCGGCACTACGCCCACATTGACTGCCCGGGCCATGCCGACTACATCAAGAACATGATTACCGGCGCGGCGCAGATGGATGGTGCAATTCTGGTGGTTTCGGCGGCCGATGGGCCGATGCCCCAGACGACCGAGCACGTCCTCTTGGCGCGCCAAGTGAACGTGCCGGCAATCGTCGTGTTCCTGAATAAGATAGACCTGGTTGACGACCCGGAGCTGATTGACTTGGTGGAGATTGAGGTCAGGGACATCCTGACGAAGTACAACTTCCCCGGGGATAAGACGCCGGTCATCCGGGGCAGTGCGCTGAAGGCGTTGCAGGGCGACCCGGAGAGCGAGGCGGCCATCTGGAAGCTGATTGAGGCACTGGACACATTTATCCCAGAACCGGTGCGCGAGGTTGACAAGCCGTTTCTGATGCCGATAGAAGACATTTTCTCCATCACCGGCCGCGGAACAGTTGTGACCGGCAGGGTGGAGCGGGGGGTCCTGAAGCCGAACTCGGAGGTGGAGATTGTCGGCTTCGGCAAGCAGGACAAGGTGGTGGTGACAAGTATTGAGATGTTCCGCAAGGTGCTAGATGAGGCGCGGGCCGGCGACAATGTCGGACTACTGCTGCGCGGGGTGGGCAAGGATGAGGTGGAGCGGGGCATGGTGATTGCCGCACCCGGCTCCATCAAGCCGCACCGGAAGTTCAAGGGTGAGGTCTATGTCCTGACCGAGAAGGAAGGCGGCAGGCATACAGCTTTCTTCTCCGGTTACCGGCCCCAGTTCTACATCCGGACGACCGATGTTACCGGGACGGTGGCCTTGCCCCAGGGCGTGGAGATGGTGATGCCCGGCGACCACGTGACGATGGATATCGAGCTGATTGCACCGGTGGCGCTGGAGCAGAACTCGAAGTTCGCCATCCGTGAGGGTGGCCGGACGGTCGGCGCCGGGACGGTGGTTGAGGTTGTCGAGTAAATGAGAGTTTTCATTACCTTGGCGTGCGGTGAGTGCAAGAACCGTAACTATCATGGAACGAAGAATAAGAAGAAGAGCGAGCGGCTTGAACTTCGGAAGTTCTGTCCAGTGTGCCGGAAGCACACGGTTCATAAGGAGGTTAAATAGGCCAGTAGCTCTAACGGCAGAGCGGCGGACTCCAAATCCGTAGGATGGGGGTTCAAATCCCTCCTGGCCTGTAGAAGATTGTGAAGAGATTATTCAAACGCATCCGAGAGTACTTGGCTGACGTGATTGCCGAGATGAAGAAGGTGACTTGGGTTGGCCGCAAGGAGTTGTTCACGACCACAATTGTGGTTATCGCCTTCTCGGCGATTCTCGCCGCCTTCATCGGGCTGTGTGATTTCATATTTTCGCGGTTGCTGGGGCTGATTCTCAAATAGGCGGCCGGAGAGCGAGTATGAGGTTCTTTGTCGTCCACACCGTCACCAGCCGGGAGCGAAAGGTGAAGGAGCTTCTGGAGAAGGCGATTGAGAGCCAGAAGCTGAATAATCTCTTCGGCCGGGTGATTCTGCCGGCCGAGAAGGTGTCCCGGGTGCGGCGGTCGAAGATTGTTGCCGAGGAGCGGCGGCTCTATCCCGGCTACATTCTGGTGGAGATGGAGCCAACGGAGGAGGCCCTGAAACTGGTCAACTCCATACCTGGAGTGATGCATCTTCTGGGAACACGGCGCGAGCCGGTGCCGCTGCCCGAGGAGGAGGTGGCGGCGATGCTCGACCAGATTGAACGGGGTCAGGAGCGGGCCGCGCCCGAGGCACCGTTCGAAAAGGGCGAGACCGTCAAGGTGACCAAGGGACCGTTCGCCGGTTTCACCGGCACGGTGGATGAGATTATGGTGGAGCGGCGCCGGGTGAAGGTGGTGGTGACCATCTTCGGCCGGCCAACGCCGATTGACCTTGATTTTCTTGACGTGCAGCCAATCTAGTGGCGAGGAGCAAAAGTGGTAAAGAAGGTTGCAGCAGTGGTGCGGCTCCAGGTCCCGGCCGGTCAGGCAACACCGGCACCGCCGGTCGGTCCGGCTCTGGGGCAGCACGGCGTGAACATCGGTGAGTTCATCAAGGCGGTGAACGAGGCGACCCGCAAGGAACCGCCGGGGATGCTGATTCCGGTGGTGGTGACCATCTACTCCGACCGGAAGTTTTCGTTTGTGACAAAGAGCCCGCCGGCGTCGGTACTCCTGAAGCAGGCGGCCGGGCTGGCAAAGGGGTCGGCAGAGCCGAACCGGACCAAGGTGGGCAGCGTGAGCCGCAAGGCGATAAGGGAGATTGCCGAGCGGAAGATGAAGGACCTGAATGCCAACGACATCGAGGCGGCGATGAGAATCATCGAGGGCACGGCGCGAGCAATGGGTCTGAGTGTGGAGGAAGGATGAGGCGCAGTCGGCGGTTCACGGCAATTGCCCAGAAGGTTGAGCGGCAGCGGCATTATCCCCTGGCGCAGGCGGTGGCACTGGTCAAGGAAAATGCCACAGCAAAGTTCGACGAGTCGGTGGAGGTTGCTGTCCGGCTGGGGATTGACCCCAAGAAGTCGGACCAGGCGGTGAGCGGAACGGTGGAGCTGCCCCACGGGACGGGAAAGACGGTGCGTGTCCTGGTTTTTTGTAAGGGGGATAAG
>JBDRUJ010000058.1:0-9781 GCA_039801285.1 Caldifarciminota bacterium | reverse complement strand
TGTTCAATCACCGCATTAGGGAAGAAACGTCGGTGGAGTTCATCCTGAATAAACCAGGCGTGGCTTTCAATGACGGTCATGACTGGCTTGAGACCGGCCACCTTAGCCAGCGCGGCCCGCAGGCTGAGTGCACCGGTCTGGGCGCCGTGGAAGACCTCGACAATCACCGCAGCAACCCGGCGGAAGAGTTTGGGATGACGAAGGTGTTGGGCCCGATGGACCAGTTCATGCCCAATTACCAACCTGAGCCCGTCCAGATTACTCTCATCGACATTCTCCCGGATAACCAGGAGTTCTTCAGTTGCCGGCTGGTAGGCGGCGAGGACAACACCTTCGATGATGAACTCCAGGAGCCGATCAAGAATTGTGCGCGACTCGGCCTCATCAACCGCGATACCGGCCCCGCACAGCCGGCCAAGAATTATTTCCTCATAACCCCGGTCCTTGGGCAAGACCCGACAGGAGAGTGTCTCAAGCGTCACCGGCCACCGGGTGAGCTCCTCGACCAGCGGCCCGAGCTCACCGGTGAGATTTCGGACCAGCTCGTCATCAACCGTCAGCCGCTTCATGGACTTTGGCATCATATGTCCCCAGGCTTCCAAGTCAACGATAACATAGCTTGACATTGGGGCACCAAGCCCTATCTTGGCAGGAGGCACAGTAACCTATAACGAAAGGAGATGTTGTGGAAGCTAGCGTCAGTCCGGTTCCTTCTCAAACGGCCGCCCAGGAGAATGCCCGGGGCATGAAGGGGTGGTTGAAGTTTCTGGGCATTGTCTCAATCATCGGCGGTGGCCTCCAGGCACTGTCAATTGTCGGGATTCTATTCGCCTGGCTGCCTATCTGGCTGGGCGTGCTCTTGGTTCAGGCCGGGACCCAGGCGCAGAAGTACGCAGAGCAGGGTGACACAGCGGCGCTCAACAGCCTGACCGGCAGACTCAGAACCTACTTCACCGTGAGTGGTGTTGTGACGATTGTTGTCCTGGGTCTGGCGGTGCTCAGTTGTATCCTGGCAGTTGGCGCCATGGCGCTCGGCCTTTTGAGTCTGCCTCGGCTATCCGACTATCTAAGGCAGTACCGGTAGTCCGCTGACTGCGTCCAAGGCGAGAGGACTAGGCGCGAGCGGTGTGCGTCCTGAGCCACTCCCGGACAACAGGATACCAGGCCCGTTCCCGGCTGGCCACATCCTGGCCGTCCCAGCGCTGGAGCACCCGTTTGCCCTCCACTACCACCACCAGGGGCGGTTCGTCCACCCAGTTGAGCCAGGCGAGGTCGGCCATGTTCTCGGGTGTTGCGTTGGGTCCGTCAATGTAACGCACCCGCATCGGGGCGTTGAGCAGACGGAGAATCTTCTGCGCCTTGGTGCAGTAATGGCAATTTTCTCTAGCAAATACCTGAAACTCCAATTGAGCATCCTTTCAATAAGTTGCCTCAAAATTAGTCTCGGAAAACAGAAAATCAAGCGTTTTCTTTGAAGAGGCTGGGGGCTGGCTTTTGTCAAGGGATTCGGGCGGTTTCTCTCGGTAGTAAGCGGTTTATTGGCTATCGGCCATTGACATAATCAGGATGGGTGAATAGTTGACAGACTTCAGACTCATGAGGCCCCTCCGGTTTTGCAGACTGGTGACGAAGCCACTCTGCTTTCCTTGATTCGGACTCGGCTCCCGCTATCTTCTTGTGTGACCATTCCGGTTGAAGCACACCTGGAGCGGCTGGGCCGGCCCTACCGCATCCTTCGGGAGCTCGGGGCCGGCCAGCGGCTTTATCTCGTTGGCGGGACAGTCCGCGACCTCATCCTTGGCAGGGAGCCTGCCGACTTCGACTTTGCCGTTTCGGGGTCGGGGATTGAGTTTGCCCGGCGGTTCAGCCGCCGGCTCCGGGGCAGGCTGGTTCTCCTTTCCGAGCCGGACGATGAGGCACGGGTGGTCTATCGCAGGCGACTGGTCTTTGACTTCAACGGGTTGGGTGAGCGCACCATCGAAGCTGACCTCGGCCGCCGCGACTTTACCATCAATGCTCTGGCCTGGGAGCTTTGCTCCGTCGGCGCTGGTAAGCTTCTTGACCCCTATGGCGGCCAGCGGGACCTTACGGAAAGGAAAATCCGGCCGGTGAGCAGTGATTCACTGCGCCGGGACCCGCTCAGACTGCTCCGGGCATTCCGGCTGGCACTGGAGCTGGGGTTTGAGATTGACACGGCGGTGCTGGAGCAGGGCCGAAATGTCTCCCTTTCGACGATTGCGGCCGAGCGCATCGGGATGGAGCTACTGCGCATCATGGAGGCTCCGGGCTCCGGTCGCTATATTGAGGAGCTCCAGCGAGTGGGACGGCTGGGCGAAATCCTGCCTCAGTTTGTTCCGGTGCTTGAGGATAGCCAGTTGTTCCGGCACAGCCTCGACACCTATCTGAAGATTGAGGAGCTGGTCACAGGGCCGTCGTTCTTTTCAAGGTTCGAGCCGGAATGGGAGCGTTACTTTTCGGGACTTCCCTATCGTCGGGCACTCCTCAAGCTCGCCGGCCTTCTCCACGACATCGCCAAGCCCCAGACCAGGTTCACCGACACCGAAAATCAGGTTCACTTCTATGGCCATGACAGCCTGGGTGCCCGCATTGCGGCCCGGATGGTCGGTGAGCGGCTCCGCCTATCCCGGCCTCAGGTGAAGATGATTCGGATTCTGATTCAGGAGCATATGCGGCTTCACCTGTTGGCAACGACGCCGGAGCTGAGTGAGCGGGCAATCCGGCGCTACTTCCGGGACCTGGGCGATGAAGCCTTCGGTTTGATGATTCTCTGCTTTGCCGACGGCTGGGCAACTGCCGGCCGCACCCGGCATCTTGAAGAGACAATCAACAGGATGCTGGAGCAGAAGCGGGCCGAGGACGCCAGGGTGAAGGTGCCGCGCCTAGTCACCGGTCATGACTTGATTGCCCTAGGGATGAAGCCCGGCCCGGCGTTCAGGGTGATTCTCGCTGAGCTTGAGGAGCTCCAGCTTGAGGGAAAAATTACCACCAAAGAGGAGGGCATCGCCTATTTGAAGAGTCATCTCGGTGCCGGCCAAGGGGATGAGACCTCAGGCATCAAGCCTTAGGGTATGGATTTATAGCTCGATGTCCAAAGTCCAGAGTTCAGAGTCCCAAACTCAAAGTTATGTCTATGGCCCGGTTCCGTCTCGACGATTCGGTCTGTCTCTGGGTCTGAACATTATTCCATTCAAGACCTGCACCTGCGACTGCATCTACTGTCAATGCGGCCGAACCACCTGTCAGACCGTGAAGCGGGGTTCCTTCGTTCCGATTGAGGCGGTCATCGACCAGGTGCGAGCGGTCGTCAAGAAGAAGAGGGTTGACTTCCTTACTTTTTCAGGGCCGGGCGAGCCGACCCTGAACCGGGATATTGGGCTCATCATCCGACGGCTCAAGCAGGAGTTCACCATTCCGGTTGCGGTTCTGACTAACTCCAGCCTGCTTGACGACCCCGATGTGCGAAGCGACATCTTGGCCGCCGATGTGGTAAAGGCAACCCTCAGCGTCGCTGACCAGCAAACCTTTGTTCGGCTCAACAGGTGCCATCGAAGGCTGCGGCTGGGGCGCATCATCATGGGGCTGAAGAGCTTCCGCAGAAAATTCCGGGGCCGGCTCTGGCTCGAGGTGATGCTGGTCAAGGATATTAACGACTCACCCGAACACTTGGCCCGATTGCGGCAGCTGGTTCATGAAATCGGGCCTGACCTGGTTCACCTCAACACCGTTGTCCGGCCACCGGCCGAAGCCTGGGCCAAGCCCCTGTCATATGATGACCTGGTTCAGGTTCAGATGCTCTTCGGCCCAGGGGCAGAGATTGCTCAGGCATCAGAATCTCAACGGCAGCGGCCCTTTACCGGGCGAGCGGAGACGGCTATTAGATGGTTCGTTGCGAACAGGCCCGCGACCGAAGATGACCTCATTTTCTCATTAGGCATACCAAAAACCCGGCTCCGTTCGGTCCTCAGTCGTCTCGTTCGTGAGGGGCGTATAAAGCGGGTCCGATTTCTTGGTAAGACTTTTTACGAACTATCTTGACACTAGCTGAAGGACTGGTATAAATAGTAATAAATGGCGGAGAGCCATTCGGTTGGATGGTCTATCCGAACGGATTTAGGGTATCGGACAAAGCTCAGCTGTCCGGCGTTATAAGAACCAACCAAGGAGGAATGATGCGCTACTGTGTTGTGCTGTGCCTGGGCTGGGCGATGGCATTCGGCTTCATACCCCAGTCCTTCAGGCTTCAGTCAACGGCCGGTATCTGGGATGATGACTATGACCTGATGTTTGACCCGGCCCGGATTCTGGAGATTGAGGGCTACCGGCTCTGGACCAACCTGTCGAACTACGCCACCGGCAATGATGAGCAGTTCGGGCCCGGCAGGTCTAACCTGTTTCTGGTCGGTGGCAGCACCGGCAAGGACTGGCAGGTGGCACCGGCCGGCATCTTTGACCACTACCAGTTTGAGCGTCCGTTGTTCACCGGCCTGTTCGGTCCAGACGAACGGGACTCGCTGTTCGGCAGGGGTCGGTCGTCTTATGCCGAGTGGCGGGATTTGGATTCCAACGGGACCTATGACTTCAAGCGGGTGATGATAACCGAGAGGAATGCTTGGCGCCGAGGCTCGGGCGACGACTGCTACTTCGGAGTCGGAACAGAGCTGGGCGCAGCACGGGTCGGTGCCGGGTTCATCTGGGAGAACGGCAAGGTTGAGTTCACCAACCCGGAGTTTGATTATATTCTGCACAACTACGACTCGAGCCTGATTGCGGGCCGGCTCACCTGGCTGCACGACGACACCGGCAAGTTCCGGCAGTTTTCGGGCTCTGATGCCAAACGGCTGGTGCTTTCGGGCTGGTTCAAGCTGGGCGAGACTTGGGAGCTGGGCGCAATGCTCAAGCCCGGGTTTATTACTACTGATGACCGGCTTGAGCGGACCGAAAAGAGTCGGACTGACTTCAATCCCGGTGTCGGCTCACCGACCGACTATGAGCAATCAAGCCTCGATGAATGGTGGAAGTCGCCCTATTCCGGTTTTGACCTCCCGCTGACCGTCCAGCTTGTCCTGCGGAATGACGCCTATGAGACCTGGTGGAGTCTCGGCGGGTTCTATGCCAGCCAGAGGCTCGGGTCGGATGGCGGCGGCCGGTCGGTTGCGACTTATCATCGGACCTTGAATCCGGGTTACACTACCGAGTGGGACACCATGATTCACAACCGGGCTGGGGCAAGGTCTGGCTCCGGCCTAAACTTAGGGCTAGTCCGCCGGCACCATCTGGCAGAGAAACTGGAGTTCGGGTTCGGAGTTAACCTCGGCCTGGGTTTTGGTGTTGACTCGCTCCTTGATGAGCTGCAGGAGTGGGAAAGGGTTGTCTATGACAACGGCGACTCGCTCCAGAATGTCTTCGACTACACTAGGACAACCACCAGTGCCGAGACCTGGCTTGAGCGGACAACCGCCTCTCAGGCAAAGGCCGCGGTGCCGGTCGGGCTGGAATTCCGGCCAATTACGCCGGTGGCATTGCGCCTGGGCGCTCTGCCGACCTTCCTGTGGGAGAATGTAACCACCACTCATCAGCTTCTGGCCCTTGCCCCGCGCAAGAGCCGGACCGAATATGGTGATGGCAGCTTCTCCGAGCGGGTTGATGAGGTGGAGCGGAGCCCGGACTCCCGCGAGAGGCGCACCAGCTTCACCCAGACTACCCAGCTGACCTATGGTGCCGGATTCCGGCCGGTTGAGAATCTGCAGATTGACCTGATGGGCTTTGCCAACCTGGTTGACCTTACCGGCTGGCGGCTCTCGGCAACATTGCGGTTCTGAAAGGAGGCGAAGATGAAGCGAATTGCAATCTTCTTCACTTTAGTACTTGTCCTGGCGGGTTGCCAGCTGGACAACCCATTGACCGGCAACACCGACCAGCCGCTTGGAACCGGTGCGGGCAACCTGCCGAAGGTTGTGGCGGTTGTGCCCCAGAACAGGGGTCTGCTTCCTGACGACAACCCTGATAAACCCGGAATCCAGGGCACGGTGGAAGTCACCTTCTCCGACTACATGGACGAGGCTGGGCTGACCAGTGCCAATCTCACCGTGCTCAACACGGCAACCGGCGAAGAGGTGCAAGGTCTGGAGATAGGCTATCTGCCCGAGGCAAGGAAGCTCTTTGTCCGGTCCGAGGAGTGGCCGGCCGGCTCGGAATTTCTCCTCACGCTTGCCACCCCGGGGGTAAAGAATAGCTATGGCACAGTGCTGGATGGCAACGGTAATGGCAGAGATGATGGCGCGCCCTATGACGACTTTTTGACCACCTTCTATGTCTCGGGCGGCAATCCGGCCAACTGCGTGCCCACCAAGAGACCGATTGTTCAATCAATCAGTCCGGACACGGTGCGCATCACCCAGTTCCGGCCCCAGATCCGGATTCAGTTCTCAGGCCCGATGGACACCCTCACCCTAAAGACGGCCGATGGCAAACCTCAGAACATCCAGCTTGCCTCGGAACAGGGGAATGCGGTGCCCTTGGACCTGGTTACCGCCTCACGCTGGGAGCTGGCGGTCGTGC
Organism: Caldifarciminota bacterium; assembly: GCA_039801285.1. Lineage (GTDB taxonomy): Bacteria > Hydrothermota > Tepidihabitantia > Tepidihabitantales > Tepidihabitantaceae > JBDRUJ01. Next base: position 3,202 of record JBDRUJ010000058.1, on the reverse strand, counting down.
CCAAGGAGTCGCTCCTCATGGGCCGGCGGTATGTTGTCACCCTGGCTTCGGGTAACATCAGAGCCGACTATCCAACCCACACACCCGACTACCTTCGCGCCCTTGACCCATTGGGCGACGGTGCTCAGGCTACGGAGCCGGACCTAGTCTGGTACTTTGCACTCGACACCCTAGTCCCGCCGCGGGTCGCTGATGTGAACGGGATTACCGATGGTATTGAGATTGAGTTCACCACGCTCATGGATACGGCAACCCTCAATAGTGCGACGGTTCAGGTCTATGACGGAAACGGATTTGTTCCGGGCCGGCTCAGGCTCTATCGCACCGCCGGAGGCATCACGGTGGTTGACTATTACTTCTCAAGGCAAGTCGCGGGTGGCCTCAGGGTATTTGTCTCTCATCTGGTGAGCTCAAACCAGGGGCTGCTACTTGACTCCAATGGCAATGGCATCGGTGGCGAGGTAACCGACGATTACAACGAACGGCTGTGAGCGGAGCTGAATGCGCAAAAAGGTTGCGGAGGGCTCATTTTGAGCCCTCCGCCTTTATAAGCCATGGCGGCTTGACAGTTGCGGGTCTATGCTTATCCTGAGGTAACTAAGGAAAGGAAAAACCGGATGGCTAGAAAACAAACCAGGAAGCCGGCGGGCAACAGCGCAAACCTCGGGTTTGAAGCCCAGCTCTGGCAGGCCGCGGACAAACTGCGCGGGGTGATGGACGCGGCCGAGTACAAGCATGTTGTGCTCGGTCTGCTGTTCCTCAAGTTCATCTCCGATGCGTTTCAGGAGCGGTTTGACTTTCTTGCCCGCGAGACCGCTGACCCACAAAGCGAATGGTTCGCCAAAGACGAGATACAGCGTCAGGAGACGCTTGAGGACCCGGACAGCTACACGATGGAGAATGTCTTCTATGTTCCGGCTGAGGCGCGCTGGCCATATCTTCAGGCTCATGCCCGAGACCCGAAGATTGGCCAACTGCTTGACTCGGCTATGGATGCAGTTGAGCGGAAGAACCCACGGCTCAAAGGTGTCCTGCCCAAGATTTACGGTCGCGAGCAGCTGGACAAGACAACGCTCGGAGGCCTGATTGACCTGTTCGCGGGTATCGGGCTGGGCGACAAGGAGAGCCGGGCTAAAGACCTCCTGGGCCGCGCCTACGAATACTTCCTGCAACAGTTTGCCAGCGCCGAGGGGAAGAAGGCCGGGGAGTTCTACACCCCGCGCTGCGTGGTGCGGTTGCTGGTGGCGATGCTCGAACCGTTCAAGGGCCGGGTCTATGACCCGTGCTGCGGCTCGGGCGGGATGTTCGTCCAGAGCGAGGAGTTTGTCAAGGCGCATGGCGGCAGAATCGGCGACATCTCAATCTATGGTCAGGAGAGAAACCAGACAACCTGGCGGCTGTGCATGATGAATCTGGCAATCAGAGGCATCGAGGGCAGGATTGCCTGGAACAGCGAAGGCTCGTTCCACAACGATGCCTTTCCCGACCTCAAAGCCGACTTCATCCTTGCCAATCCGCCTTTCAATGACAAGGCGTGGGGCGGCGAACGGCTGCGTGACGACAAGCGCTGGAAGTTCGGCGTGCCGCCAGCGCGCAATGCCAACTTCGCCTGGGTTCAGCACTTCATCCATCATCTGGCGCCGACCGGCATGGCCGGGTTCGTGCTTGCCAACGGCAGCCTCTCATCCAACCAGTCGGGCGAAGGCGAAATCAGAAAGAACATCATCGAGGCCGACCTCGTGGACTGCATAGTTGCCCTTCCCGGGCAGCTCTTCTACTCAACTCAGATTCCGGCCTGCCTCTGGTTCATCGCCCGGGACAAGAAGAATGGAAAGTTTCGGGACAGGCGCGGGGAAACCCTGTTCGTTGATGCCCGCAAGCTCGGCACGATGGTTGACCGCGTCCACCGCGAGCTGACCGACGATGACATCCAGCGCATCGCCGGCACCTATCACGCCTGGCGGGGCAGGGGTCAGACCTATTCGGATATTCCCGGGTTCTGCAAGAGCGCAACGCTGGGGGAAATCCGCAAGCACGGTCACGTCCTCACGCCCGGCCGCTATGTCGGGGTTGAACCGCAGCCTGAAGACACCGAGCCGTTCGAGGAGAAGATGAAGCGGCTGACCGCCGAGCTTGAAAGGCAGTTTGCCGAAAGCGAAAGGCTGGAAGCCGAGATACGGAAGAATCTGAAGGGGTTGGGCTACGAGGGGTGAAGAGCGAAGGGTGAATGGTGAAATGAGGACGTGAGGTGTCGGAGAGCAAGCGGGACCTGAAGGAACGGACATTCGCGCTCGGGGTCCGGGTGGTTGCGCTTTGCCGAACGCTCGACCGGCGTGACTCAACATGTCGGATTCTTGCTGGCCAGCTTCTCCGTTCTGGAACCTCGGTCGGCGCGAATATCGAAGAGGCCCAAGCGAGTCAGAGCCGCGCCGACTTCCTCTCAAAGTGCTCGATTGCCTGCAAAGAGGCGCGGGAGACTCACTACTGGCTGAGGCTGCTTGCGGCCTCGGGGGCTGTCGGACGCCGGGAAGTCGCCGGTCTCCTCGATGAGTGCGACCAGGTCATTGCCATCCTCACAGCAATAGTCAAAAAGGTCAAGCAGGGGGCGAAGTGAACCTGCCTTTTCACCATTCCCCATTCACAACTCGCCATTTCTTGGGGTGCTGACCATGCCGAGCGGGTGGCGGGAGATGGCATTCAATGAGGCTGTCACAGTCAACCCGCCCGTTGCTCTCAGACGTGGGGACACCTACGGCTTCGTAGATATGGACTCTGTGTCACCGGGCGCACGGTACGTCGGCGCGGTGGAACAACGCATATTCGAAGGCGGTGGTGCTCGCTTCATGCACGGCGATACGCTGATGGCCAGGATCACTCCATGCCTTGAGAACGGAAAGATAGCTCGGTTCAGGGGCACTACCTCCGACGAGGTTGCCTTTGGTTCGACCGAGTTTATAGTTATTCGTGGGCGGCCAGGTATCACCGACAACGACTTCGCGTATTACCTGACTCGTTGGGACTATGTTCGCGGCTATGCCATATCTCAGATGACCGGCAGTTCAGGCCGTCTTCGTGTCCCAACCTCTGCCTTGAGCCAGCTTAACGTAGCTATCCCACCTCTTCCCGTCCAGCGCCGCATTGCCCGCTTCCTTAGCGCGCTGGATGACGAGATTCAAGCAAAAAGCGGGGACTCAACAGGGAT
>JBDRUJ010000057.1:453-9894 GCA_039801285.1 Caldifarciminota bacterium | reverse complement strand
AGTTCGGTCCGGGTTGCGCCTGAGTCGTGCATCAGCCTGATTTCCTGAAACATTTTTCCCAGGGCAGACTTCGGGTCGGCAGTCTGAACAGTTGCCCGGAACAGGCCCTGATGCCGGCCCCGGTCGAACCAGCAGCGGACATCATAGGCAAGTCCGGCCTCTTCCCGGACAGCCAGGCCGAGCCGCGATGACATTGCCGAGCCGCCCAGGATGTAAGACATGAGTCTTGTAGAAAGCATGTCCGGGTCGGTGACGCGAATGCCGGGATGGCCTAAGGCGATGTAAGTCTGGTTCAGTTCGGGCCGGTGGATGTAGCGGCAGCGCAACCGGTCCGGAAATGTCAACTCAGGAAGCACGGGCTTTGGCACTGAAGACGGTTGCCAGTTCTGAAAACGGCTCCCGAGCTCGGCCAGGACCTTTTGCCGGTCAACATCACCGACAATGACCATAAAGCAGTTGTTGGGGACAAAATGGGTCTTGTGGAAGGCGATAAGGTCGTCACGGGTGATTTTCGGGATGGTGGCGGTGTCGCCAGTGGCACTAGTGGCAAACGGATGGCCTATGAAGAGGAGGCGGTTGAGTTCGAGCATGGCAAGGCTCTGGGGCCGGTCGTAGGCGCGACGTGCCTGGGCAAGGGCCATGTCTCTGGTGCGGCTGAACTCTCTGGGGTCAAATGCCGGGTTGAGCACGGCATCGGCGAGAAGGTCTAAAGCAGTCGCAAGGTCCTTGGAGAGGACTCTGAGGTTCAGTTCCGAATGGTCGTCATCGGCCCAGCCCTCAAACCGGCCGCCAAGGAACTCAACTATGCTTGCGACCGAGTCGCCGGAGATGGTTCTGGTGCCGCGGGGAAGAAGCTGGGCGGTGAGACGGGCAAGACCGGCCTTTTCCAGAGGGTCGCAGTCATGGCCGGAGCGGCAGAGAAGGCTGATGTCGGCGATGGGCAGGCGGTGGTCTTCATAGGTGAGAACGATAAGGCCGTTGGGCAGGGAGTCGCGGAACAGAGGAAGAGAGAAGGCAGAAGTCAGAGGGCAGATAGCAAAGAGCAGAGAGCAAAGGGCAAAGTGGCGGTTCATTGCTTTTCCCCTTCCAAGGGCAGCAGGATGCCGACGGTGCGTCTCTCCGGTGTCAGGTATTGCCGGCAGAACTCCTGAACCTGCTCCCTGGTTACCTTCTGGATTTCCTGGGCGAACTCCAGAAAGCCGCGCCACGAGCCGGTGATGATTTGGGAGGTTGCGAGAAGATAGGCCATTCCGGAGATGTCGTCCCGCTCAAAGATTCGGTTTGCCAGAACCTGATTCTGAACCCTTTGCAGCTCCCGTTCGCTGACCGGCTCCTGCTGGATTCTTGCGATTTCGGAGTAGATGATGTGTTCAAGGCGGGGTAGCAGGGTTTCGGACTTCGGGGTCACAACCAACTGGAATAGGCCCGGGTCCCGTTCGGTTGTCGTGTAGGCCCAGACCGATGTGGCGAGGCCGGAATCAAGGACCAGGGCTTTATAGAGTCTTGAGCTGCGGCCACTGGCAAGGATGCTGGCGGCAACTTCTGAGGCGTAATAGAGGGAGTCGTTCATGCCCGGGGCATGGTAGCCGATGATAAGCGTAGGAACGGTGACCCGTTTGCGAATGGTGATGCGGCGCTCGCCGGTCTGTTTCGGCTCGGCATGGTAGAAGTCGTTGCGGGTAACCGGTCGACCTTTGAGCCGGCCGAAGTGCTTCTGGACCTTGGCTTTGACATCTTCGGGCCGGACGTCACCGGCAACCACCAGGACCGCATTGGCCGGGTTGTAGTAGCGCTGGTACCAGTCACGGACCTTGGTGACGGTGAAGTTTCTGACATCTTCAGGCCAGCCAATCGTTGAGTTCCGCTGCGGATTCACCAGAAGGGCGGTGGCCTCAAACTGCTCCCAGAGGACCGAATTGGGGTTGTTGTCATGGAGCCGGCGCTCCTCTGAGACCACTCCATGCTCGGTGGCAAACTCGGAGTCGGGAAAGACGCACCTTGCCATCCGCGCCGCCTCAAGCCTGAGCGCCAGCTCCCAGCGGTCCTTTGCCAAGTCTTCATAGTAGCCGGTGTAATAGGTTGAGGTGAAGCCGTTGTTCTGCCCGCCAGCCTCGTCAACAATCCGGTCAAAGTCGCCGGGCTTATAAACGTCGGTGTGCTTGAAGGTCATGTGTTCAAGCATATGGGAGAGACCGGTTGAGCCGGGCTGTTCGTCATAGGAGCCAACACGGTAGAAGACGTTCGTTGAGACCACTGGTGCTGAAGAGTCCACATAGACAATCACCTCGAGACCGTTTCTGAGCCGGAACTGGGTGATGCGACTCTCCAGCGATTGGGTGGCTGTGTCGGCAAGAAGAAGTATCAAGAAAAGATTGATGAGTGGCATGGGTTACCTCACAATCAGGAGTTGAACCTGGGCATTCTGGAACCGGCAGAAATAGACGCCGGCCGGTGCGGCGCGGGTATCCCAGGCCGCAACAGTGCTGCGGGCCGGAATGGTCTGGACCAGTCGGCCACCGGCATCAAAGATGAAGATGGGCATGCTCCGGTCAGGTGGCGCATCGAGCAGGAAGCGGACTAGACCAGAGGCGGGATTGGGGATGACAGCCAATCGGTTCGGATTCGCGCTTGATGGGGTTTCGGCAAGGGGAACATAGTTGGCCCCTTCCACCGCATCAATGTTGAATGTGCCGGAGGCGGTTAGTTCCACATAGCGGATTGAGTCCAGCCCGACTAGGGATAGGTCAAGACCGGTCTGGTTGCTGTTTGCGGTGCCAATGGTAGTCCACGGGCCCTGCCAGGAGTTTGCGCCCTTGACGGTTGCGGTGCCGGTTCCGGATGGCCGATAGACCACGAGGTCGGTTCCGGCCATATCGCGGACGGTCTTTCCCATATCAAGGCAGAGCCGCCGGCCCGAGGTTAGGGGATAAGTTATGTTGTCGTGCGGACCGAGAGCCTTGACCGGGTCAGGAGCGGCGGTGTAGCTGGAGTTGCCGTCGCAGTAGAGAACCCGGAAGCCGAAGAACGGGGCGGCCGGGTCTGGAGTGAGCTGGACATGGACCGTAACCGAAGAGTCACCGGAGTTAGGGACGACCACATTGCTGAGTGTGGTCTCACGATAGCCGGGGGCACGGAATGTGAGGCTGTAGGTTCCGGGAAGATAGAAGCGGTGAAAGTCGCCGAGGGTTGCTTCGTTGTAACTGGGCCAGTTTGCCGGTCCGACCCAGATTTGGCACTCGACCGGCCGGCCGGTCACTCCATCGGTGACCGTTCCATGGATACCCTGACCGGCCCGGTGACAGAACTCAAGCATTGCGGGCCGGTTCTCGTTGAAGGTCGGGTCAATCTCGGAGGCGGGCGGGGTCTTCTGCTGGTGAACCTCAATTGACCAGCCCATCATGCCCTGGCCGTAGTCAAAGTCCTTGGTCGAGCCGTTGATTTCGTACATCCCGATTGAGCCCTGGCCATAGGGATAGCCGGTTGGGATGCTGTAGCGCTGGGATAGGAAGCTGATGAGCCGGTTCTCCGGTATTGTCTCAAGCTGGGTGCAGCTCCAGGGATAGGAGATGAACTCGGTACCGGCGTGGAACGAGACGAACATCACCGCGGGCCGGCGCAGGATGAGGCTGAGCACCGCCCGGTTCTCCGGTTCGCTGAAAGGCGCTGCCCCGCGATTGGATTCATAGCCCCACATCCAGCCCCAGTTACGGTTGAGGTCAACATTGTGGCCGTTGTAGCGGCTGGCATTGATATAGCCATCGGGGTTGTACATTGGGTGGAGCCAGATTTCGCGGCTGTTCACCAGCCGGGTGACCAAAGTGTCGGCACCGTAGTTGCGAATAAGAAACTTTATCATCTCAAAGGCGACCGCCCAACCAATCTTCTCATCGCCGTGAATGTTGCCCTCAAAGTGAACTGCCGGTTCATTCTCGTGAACCTGCGGGTTGTCGGAGATTTTGAGTGCCAGGAGGAGGTTGTTGTTGTAGCTCAGACCAAGGGTCTCCAGTTTACAGATGGCCGGGTTGTTCTGGGCGATGGTTATCATAGTGTCGCGGAACTCGGCATAGGTGAGATAGCGGCCATCGGCACCGTTGGCTTCGTAGCTGGCGGTGATGTCCGGTGTGATGATGCAGACATCGTAACCCATTTTTCGTAATGTCGTCTGGGTCTCGGCGTCGGCCTCGGCAATCACGCCGTCGGGCCGACAGCAGTTGACCAAGGCACCGAGAGCCTCAAGTGCGCGGACATCATAGCGGGTTGCGCCATTGACCAGCACCAGGTCTCGGGCAGGACCGGCCATAAGAGCAGTCGCAAAAAACGACAGAAACAGGACAGTTTTAGCCACGATTATCCTTTCTGAAGAGAATTGGGCAGGATAGTCACAAGGAAAACATTCTATCAATTAGCGGCTGGGACGCAAGTTTCGCATCGCGCCAGCAGTCCCCGAAATCTTCGGCCGTTTTGGGCAGGTCCCGGGCAGGTCTACCGTGAAATCAATAGCCTTTCCCTCTTCGTCACAGTCTGGGGCCGGCCATGGTTGTCAGTTGCCGCAGCCCGGAGGGTCCAGAGGTACACGCCGTTTGCCAAGCGACCGCCATTCCGGTCAAGGCCGTCCCAGGACAGCTGGTTGTAGCCGTTCTTGCAGTGGTGAAGGCCCAGGTCGCGGACCAGCCGGCCGCCGAGGGTCCAGATTCTCACTCGCACTGTGGCCGTCCGGTTGAGGGTGAATGAGAAGACGGCATCCCGGATAACGGGATTGGGATAGACCAGAAGCGAGTCAACCGCCAGCAAGTCGTTCGGCAGAGACCTGACCAAAAGTTTTGCTACCGTCCGGTTCAGAAGGTTGTCGGAGACAATCACAAATAATGAGTCCCAGGGGCCTTTCAGGCTGACGGGCAGTCGGAAACGGGCAGTGGTGTAGGAACTCTCATCCATGACCAGCCGGTCGGTCAGGTCAATCGCCGCCTTCCGGTCGTTGACATAGAACTCGGGTGCTGCTCCGCCAATTGGCGCAATCAGGATACCTGATGGGTCGGTAACAACCCCTTCCAGCAGGAACTCTGCCGGGACCTGACAGCTGTCAGTGAGCCGGCGACCATCAGCCCAGAAGTGAACGGCAGGAGGTTCGTGGTCAGGATTGGCTGGTGCCAGGGTCCCGCAGGGAATCATGTCAGCAAGGAGGCTCAGGTCTATTGAATCGTTCCAGGCCGAAACGGAGAAGCGGCAGGTGCCCGGAATGGGAACATAATAGCCGGAAAATGCCGGCACGGTATCGCTCGGCAGACCGAGTGGATAAATGGCTTCAGAGAAGAATCGGCCGTCACGAATCCGACCTGTGCCCCGTGCCAGCTCCAGTCCGGGAAGCTCAAATGTTCTTACTCCGCACCAAGAGCTGTAATAACGGAGTCGTCGCGGGCCGAAAAGAGTCCAGGCAAACTCGGCACTGGGAACATCCAATAGTCCCTGGCAGCGGAAAAGCCGGCCCGGTCTGAGGGTGTCCGGGCTGAGGCAGAGTTGCTGGGAGGAGACTCTGGGCAGGCGCAGGACTGTTGCCGGGTCACCGAAGAGGTGGTAGCTCCGGTCGGTAGGCCAGGCCTGGATGAAGCAGGAGCCGATTGTCTTCTGGGTATCGGAGGGAAGGAATAAGGGGATGAGGAGGTTGCGGCAGAAGACCTGGTTTGAGCTGGCGGCAGTTGATTTGGTGGCGCCGATTGTCGCAATTGCGCCGTCGCTTTTGCGCACAAGCTCTTCGGCGATGCATTCAAACTGGGTGTCGTCAAACCGGCCCACTGAGCAACTGCCGAAGTAGCAGAAGGGCAGCCGCCGGCCATTAGCAATCTGGGGGATGCCGGTGATGTTCAGGACGCTCTCATGGGTCAGGTCGAACCCTGAGCCGTGGCCGAAAAAAACCCAGAGCAGCGCGCCCAGGTTGATTTGACGCAGCAGCTCGGCATTTACCAGCGGTTTGCGCTTCACCCCGACATAGGGATATTCAGAGGAGTAGAGTTTTACCGGTTCCAAGAGCTGGCCGGCAAGGGTCGCCATGTTGTCGCAGTACTCCATATGGCCGAAGCCGATAGGGTCACGTTTATTCGGGTTCCATGGGTCACCGTTGAACTCGTCGTCGGCTAAAAGCAGAAACCGTTTGCTCCAGAAACCGGCCGGCCCGGTTTCGTAGCCGATGGCCTTGTCCACAAACCGGCGGAACTCAACCGGGTCCCGGGCCGTGACCCTGCCAAGCATCACATCAGGGCTAGCGCCTTCGCCTTCAAAGTCGGCGAACCAGACGTCAAGGGCAAGGGCGCTCCGGTCCTGAGTGCCGTCCGGATTCAGGCCGAAACCGGTCTCATAGGCTGGTGTCCCCCTGGAGCGGTTGAGCCTGAGATTGTCTTTGTAGTCGTAAGTGGCGTCTCCGACGAGGAGCGCGTATGCCGGACGCTTGTCAGCCAGAAAGCGCTTTATGGCCCATGGTTCAGCCAGGCCGAAGCAGTAGTCGTCATAGATCTCTTCGAGAGCGGCGAAGGCGGAGCGGCTGTGAACGATTCCTGGAATCCGGCCGGTGCGGAAGCGGGCAAGCATCTGGGCCGGACCGGCAAACTCTCCGGGCGCAATAATCCAGTGGTGCGCCGTCCTCGTCGGCTCAAGCAACCGGCCCGGAGTCCTGAGTTCCATCCGCTTCGGTTTGAGAAGCCGGTCCCTGCCGGCAATCGCAAACTCCGCGGGCCGGGCCAGCCGGACACAGAACAGCAGGGTCTCGCTCCGCCACTCAAACCCCTCAATCATTCGCGGACGATAGGGTTGAGTCACATCCAGAATCACCGGCTCGGCGGCAACCCTCCGGACCACGAATCGCACCTTGCCCGTGTCATCGGCAAGAAACGAGAGCCGGCCATTCTCCAGAACCAACCACCGGGTAAACTCGACATCAAGATAGTCGAAGATGATACCCTTATTCCCATTCCGGAGGACCTCAAATGTCAGCATGTTCTGACGCGCATCGGCTGGGAGTGTGGTGTCAACCGTGAAGCTGAGGGGGGCGCTGGGTGGTGCCTGCTCAAAGCTGAGGCTCTTGACCGGCCGGCCGTTGAATCGCAGTGTCAGCTCGTTGCCGCCGGTCTCGGCAAAGAGCTGACCGGAAAACCGGTGGACCCGAATCGGCGATTCCAGACTGAGATTGACATCGTAGAGGAGCGGGGGCTGGCCTTCGGGTTTGAATAGCCTTGCCCAGACCCAGAGCAGTCCCGACCTTGCCGGACAGTCCAAATCCCTTTCCAGGTGCTTGACCCACCTCCCCGTCCGGATGGTTCGGGCACCTGTGGTATCAGGACCGAGACCGTGGGCAATCCTCTGGCCCGCTTTCGCTCCCCAGGTCAGCCAGTAGACATTTTCCGCGGTGAAGTAGTTCTTCACCCAGACCGAGCAGCGGCCGAGCCAGTGCTCCGAAGCCAAACCATAGAAGATGAGCCGGTCATCAGGGTCGAGCCGGCCATCATCTTCACCTTGAACAAGGATGGGCACGGGGGTCATCGTATCGGGATAGGACTTGCCCGGCACATGCTCTCCCACCGTGAACAGCGCCAGGGTTCTCGGGTCGAGACCAGCCAGAGGAACACCGGCCCTCGCAAGCTCGGAGCCGGTTATCCCATAGATGCCGGTTGAGTCGATTGTGATTTTGAGCCAGACCGGCGATTGGGCATAGGGGTTGGCGGCCGGGGCAGGACTCTCCAGCTTCCAGTCCTTTGCCTCCCTGCCGTTCAGAAGCATTTTGGCAGTTACTGCGTCCATCGGGTCGGGCGATTCCCGCCTCTCAGGTTTATGCTCAAACCTGATTTGGACATCAATCCATCGGAACCAGCGCAGCCTCTTCCGGACAGGGTCGAACTGAACCGGGCTGAGTCTCAGGGTAACAAACCGGACCGACCGGAACTGCTCCACAGGTCCGAGTTCCACGACCGTCCTGGGCAGATAGCCTTCATGCTGCACCGGCTCTTCGGTCCACCAGGAGTCCTTCTCCCAGGAGAAAAGCGGCACAGTGGCGACTGCGACCCCGTCAAGGACCTCTTCGGGGCCGGCCCTGGTCTCCAGGAATACCCGTCCCTGTTGTGGAACACCAACCCGCACCACCTTGATTGGCAGGTCATATTCCCCGGCCTGGGCAAGGTGGTCGGCGTCCGGAAAGTCAATCCGATTCCCAAGCGGAGTCTTGTGAACCTCAGCCGGGCCGGGCTCGTAGCGGAAAATGATGCCGCCGGTATTCGACTCCTGAACGGTAATGGCGGCAAAAGCAAGCAATGGGACGGCAAAGTTAATAATGCTGAGAGTTGCCCGCATTAGTTTCAGTGTAGATGCGGGTTCCAGAATGTCAAGCAGCCCGACCGGTTTTCCCGCACTACTCTCCGACAGTCACAGAGAAGTCAGTCGGCAGCGGCTCGTGCCGGGCGCATGCCGCCACAACCTTGACCGCTTCCTCATTGCCGAGGCCGGCGAATCTTAGGGTCCAGCCCTGGAGTCCCGGCTCGGGTACGACAACGCTCTGTGCCTTGCCATCAACAACCAGGGCATAGGTGGCACTGGTGTCAAGGAGCGATGGATGAAGGGTAATCGCCAGTTTCGGCTCAACCGGCAGGCTGAGGTCCGGCACTGCCTCCAGCCCCGGATTGGTGGCAACCAGTTTCTTCAGAGCAATCCTGCGCGCGGCATCGCCGCCAACAAAGACCACGGGCAGACTGTCCAGTCCCTCCTGCCCTTCAAGGAGTCGGACGGCCTGCCAGATTTCCACCCGGCAAACACTGAACAGCAACTCCAGTAGCCTGCGCTGGTGCGCCTCGGTAAACAGAAGCTCCAGGCCTTCCCGGATACGGCGCAGCCGGTACTCCCAGTCAAGGTCGGTCAAACGGGCAGTGATGGTGCGCACCGCCCCTGTCAGGACTTTTCCTCCCACCCGCTTTTCCGGTTCTGCCCGAACCCTTTGGGCAGCAACAAACGGTTCCGGGATTCTGGCAGGCCTGTTGAAACCGAAAAGTCGCAACTCCCATTCAGCGGTTTTGGTGCTGTCACGACAGTGGATTGTGACCGGCACTCCTGAAGACCGGTCAATCACCACAATCCCGACAAACGACTTCCGGCCCGTCGGGTCGAGAAGCGGCAGAACCGGCCGGAAGCGGTAAATGAGTCTCTCCTCCCTCTCCTCCACCAGTTCCCAGGTTGCATTGCCGGCAACCGCCCTTGCCTGCTCCAGGATATCGGTCTCAATCCCCCGCCCGGTCCTGCGCCACGCCGACCCGCTCTGCTCGAACTGATTCTCTTCAACACCGACCATTACCGTTCTTGACCATTTTCCATCCCGTTGCCAGCGGATGTGCCAGAGCTCACGGCCCGGATTCTGCCATGTCCCGCGACATTCCGCAGCCAGCGGAAACGGAAAATCGGTCCGGTAACGCA
>JBDRUJ010000057.1:0-443 GCA_039801285.1 Caldifarciminota bacterium | reverse complement strand
CCGGAATGAGCGCAAGCGGGACAGCCGCTGCCACGACTCTGTTGGAGCATTTTCCGGACTAACAGGGCTTGACCGGTTGACGGTTGTCAGGCATGCCAGACCCAGCAGAAACGGCAACCTGCTCAGCAACGAGACCCACCGCACCAATCCAGCCTCTCAGTTAGAAGTCGCTGCCCAGGCCGAAGATGAACTTCCAGCTTCGGTCGCTCGTTGCCGACAGCGGTTTGGCAAAGTCCAGCTTCAGAAACAGAAAGGAAATCTGAATCCTGATGCCCGCGCCCACCCCGACCTTCAAATCCTGGAGCTGGCCGTTCTGCCAGAGACGCATGCCCTTTCGGAATATCAGCCCGGCATCGGCAAAGGCGACACCCCTGACTCCGGTGATGTCAAGGGGAAGGGGAAATGCCAGTTTCAGCCTGTCGATGAACGGATAGCGGAGCTCC
>JBDRUJ010000056.1:0-9928 GCA_039801285.1 Caldifarciminota bacterium | reverse complement strand
CGAAGGCCGGGCATTCCTCATCTCCGAGTCGCTGCGTGGTGAAGGTGCAATTCTGCGCACTAAAGACGGCAGGACTTTCATGGAGCGTTACCATCCCGATGCCTCGCTGGCACCCCGGGATGTAGTTGCCCGGGCAATTGCTGCGGAACTTGCCCGGCGGAATGACGAGTTTGTGCTCCTGGACGCAACCCATCTGCCTCCGGAGCGACTCCGTTCCCGCTTCCCCAATATCTACCAGACCTGCCGCAGTTTCGGGATAGACATTACAATCGAGCCGATACCGGTTGTGCCGGCGGCGCACTATGTCTGCGGCGGTATCGCGGTCAACTCCTGGTCCGAGACTTCCATCCCCCGGCTGTTTGCGGCCGGCGAATGTGCCTGCACCGGCTTGCATGGCGCCAACCGGCTGGCTTCAAACTCGCTCCTTGAGGCGCTGGTGTTTGCCGACCGGGCAGCAGAGCGGGCGCAGGAGGTTGTCCGGAAGGCGGCACCTCATCCGCCATCCGCCTTCCGCCTTCCGCATTCCGCATTCCACATTCCACCTTCCGACCTGAGAAGAAGACTGCGCCAACTGATGTGGGAGAAGGCGGGTATCGTCCGTTCCGATGCCGGGCTCGGGACCGCAGCGGAAGAGATTGCGGAGCTGGCTAGTGCCTGCCCTCCCAGCATTTCGGCCGAGGCAGTCGAGCTGCGAAACCTGCTTGTCGTGGCCCGGCTTGTCGTCGCCTGTGCCCTAAGAAGAAAGGAGTCACGGGGCCTGCACTATAACATTGACCATCCGGAGCCGAGTGATGAGTTTGAGAAGGACACGATTGTCACCAGGCAGGAGCTCGAAGCCGGACCCGCTCAGCCCCGGGATTGAGCGCCTGCTTGCCGGTTTCAGGAATTACCTCTTGGTTGAACGGAGCCTGGTCAAGGCTTCGGTTCAGGGTTATCTCACCGATGTCCGGCAGTTTCTCACCCATTATCCGGAGTTGGGCTCGCAGCCTCAGACAGCGACTCCCGATGTCTTCCGGGAATATCTCCGGACACTCAGCCGCCTGGGCCTTGCCCCCGCCACGGTCACCCGCAAGTTTATTGCCGTCAGGCTGTTCTATTCCTTCCTCGTAGCTGAGCTGCGACTCGGTCAGAATCCGGCTGAGGATGTGGAGCTCCCAAAAATGCGCCGCCGTTTGCCCGAGGTCCTGACTCAGTCTGAAGTCTTCCGGCTGATTGAGGCGGCGAAGACCGCCCCGGACTCCTACTGGGCCGGTCGAGCCCGGGCGATGCTTGAAGTCCTCTACGGTTCTGGACTCCGGGCATCCGAATTATTGAACCTGCAGACGGGCGACATTGACTTTGATGCCGGTTTTGTCCGGGTCATGGGTAAACGTTCGAGGGAGCGGGTGGTGCCCTTGGGCCGGCCGGCGATTGAGGCGGTCAAAGAGTATCTCATGAACAGCCGGCCCCATTTTGCCCGGGGTCGGACCAGTCCCTATCTCTTTCTGAGTGTCCGGGGCACCAGGCTGTCAAGGATGGGTTTCTGGAAAATCCTGCGGCAGTGCCTTGCCCTTGCCGGCATCAGGCGCCGGGTGACGCCCCACACCCTGCGCCACTCCTTTGCCACCCATCTTCTTGAAGGTGGTGCCGACCTGCGCGCAGTCCAGGAGATGCTCGGTCACGCCCATATCGGCACAACGCAAATTTACACCCATGTTGACCGGGAGTACCTCAGAGATGTCTACCGGACTTTCCATCCGCGAGGCTAGTCCGGCTAGATAACGACTACGCCGAAAGTTCCGCGGACAACCTTGCCGATGATGCGGCTACCTTTGATGGCGTTGAGCGCGATGCCAGCCTTCCTCGGTTCAACGAACAGAACCATGCCCATGCCCATATTGAAGACGCGGTACATTTCATCGTCAGAGATGTTGCCATGCTCCTGGATGAGGGTGAAGAGGCGTGGCGGCCGCCAGCTTTTCTTTGAGATGATGACGGATATCTCATGAGGCAAGAGACGCTGGATGTTGTCGTAGAAGCCGCCACCTGTGATGTGAGCGATAGCCTTGATATGGCTGAGCAGAGGGTAAACCGGTTTGAGATAGGAACGATGGGGTCGCAGCAGCTCCTCGCCCAGGGTTCGCGCCAGGCCTTTCAGCCGTGAGTTCACGCTCAGTCCGGCCCGCTCAAACAGGACCTTGCGCGCCAGCGAGTAGCCATTGGTATGGAGACCCGCTGAGGGCAGACCGATGACGATGTCCCCCGGCGCCAGCTTCCGGCCATCAACTATCCGGCGGCGCTGGACCAGGCCGATGATGAAGCCGACAAGGTCGAAGTCGCCAGGTTTGTAAATGCCGGGCATCATGGCAACCTCACCGCCGACCAGGGCGCAGTTGTTGGCCCGGCAGGCCCGGGCAAGACCGGACACAATCTCGGTGAGCTGAGGGGCGGTCAGGTTCGAATGGCCAATGTAGTCGAGAAAGAAAAGTGGCCTGGCCCCAAGGGTCAGAATGTCGTTGACCGAATGGTTGACGATGTCAATTCCAACGGTGTCGAGCCGCCCGAGCTTTTTGGCAATCAGCACCTTGGTCCCGACACTGTCGCAACTTGCAACCAGAACCGGGTCCGGCATCTTCGGCATCTTGAACAGTGAGCCGAACAGGCCGATTTCCGAAAGGACCTGTGGGGTGTAGGTGGTGCGGCAGATGCGTCCGATGAGCCGCTTGACCGCATTCATTGCCGCAATGTCAACGCCGGCATCCTTATAACGCATGAACCAATTTAGCCGGTTGTCCCCGGTTCGTCAAGCAGAAGAGTCGGTGTTAGTGTCAAGAATTTTGTGTCCCTCGGTGTTCGGGCAATAGCGGACACCTTTGCTACTGTCGGTGCCGCAATGACTTTCCGTCTCACCCCTCCGCGCTGAAGATGCCGGACCTATCTGGCCTTCGGACTTCACTATTCGGATTGCTCTGAAAATTGTCAATCCCATCCTCGGCTCTGGTCAATTGACCTATCATCCGGTTTCCCAATTGGTTGCGCGCTGGCGACTGATTGGTGCTCCCTGCCCTCTGGGCTGTCCAGAGGGTTGCCCCCTCAGCGAACCGGGGGCCGTTGGGGGAATAGTCTCCCTAAGCACCATTCCGAGACCTCCTGAATCCCTAATTTTGGCCGTGACCCCTGCCCCTGACGATTCCGACTGACCCGGGCAATGGATGTTACCCGGAAGGACTGCGATGGTGTCACCAATGGCCGCTAAATCAATCGCCACCTCGGTTGCGATTTCGGTCTGGGAGATGCCTGCCGCCTTCACCACTTTTGTCCAGACCCTTTGGTCAGCTCTCAGCCAGGCCCATTCTCAGCTACTGGGAATGACCCATCCTGAGGTCCTTTCTCTTGGGTTTTGGAATGGCCCATGATGAACTTCTCGCTCAGTCGGAATTTTACTCTGAATTTATCGAAAGCGTCCATAACTCTTTGGAGATGGTCAAATGTGGCAGATCTCCATGACTTGAACATCTTCTTGACCGGTAGAACTGACGCGGTATATTCCCGGTCATGAAGGCTGAATATGTCGGACCTGTCTGACCTGTCGGACTTCACTATGACGATTCAGGCCCGGGTCAGAGAGATGATGAGGCCCGGGGTGTTCGGCTTGACAAAAGGCAGGGTCGGTCTGATTCAGACCCACACCTCCTGGGTATTTCTGGCGGGCAGCTATGCCTACAAGGTGAAGAAGCCGGTGAACTTCGGGTTTCTGGACTATAGGACGCTTTCGGCACGGCGCTTCTTCTGCAATGAGGAGTTCCGGCTGAACCGGCAGCTCTCACCCGAAATCTACATCGGGGTTCTGCCCATCACCGAGAGCCGGGGCCGACTGAGGGTCGGCGGCAGGGGCCGGGTGATTGACTACTGTCTGAAGATGAAGGCGCTGCCCCAGGATTCAATCATGACCGAACAGCTCAGACAGGGTCGGGTTACATTTGAGGAGATTGATGAGATTGCACTGCGGATTGCCCGGTTTCACGAGCTGGCGGAGCGGGGGAAGGGGGTGAGCCGGTTTGGAAGCCTGGAGGTTGTCAGGTTGAACTGGGATGAGAACTTTGCCCAGACCACTGAGTTTTTGGGTAAGACAATCTCGAAAGCGGCATTTGATGAAATCAAGAAGGGTGTTGAGCGGTTCATTGTCCAGAACCGGGAGCTTTTCCGCCGGCGCCGGGAGCAGGGGTTTGTCCGGCGCTGCCATGGCGACCTCCACTCGAAGAACATCTTCATAGTGAAGTCCGAGAGGTCGGTTGGGTCCGACATCTTCATCTTTGACTGCATCGAGTTCAACCCCAGGTTCTCCTGCTGCGATGTGGCCTCGGAGATTGCCTTCATGGTGATGGATTTGGAATTCCATGGCAGGAATGACCTGGCGAACTTCTTCTTGGAGCGGTACCTTGTCTACAGCGGTGATGAGGGCCTTTTACCGCTGTTGAACTTCTACAAGTGCTATCGGGCATATGTGCGGGGCAAGGTGACGAGCTTCCAGTTGAAGGATGTGGGTCTTGACGGGCGGGCAAAGGCCGAGGCGCAGGATGTTGCTAAAAGGTACTTCCGGCTTTCATTACGCTATGCCCGGCTGCTTGATGCCAGGCCGAAATTAGTTGTGGTCTTTGGTCTGCCCGGGGTCGGCAAGACTTATCTGGCGCGGCGGCTGGCTGAGCGGCTCGGAGCGGTTCATCTCCTTTCCGATTCAATCAGGAAACAGCTCCTGGGCATCCCGGTCAGCGAGCGCAGGTTTGAGGGCTATGGCAAGGGAATCTATTCCAATGACATCAGCCGCCAGACCTATGAGGAGATGTTCAGGCGGGCAGGGGTCTTTCTGCGCGGTGGCCACAGCGTGATTCTTGACGCCACATTCCTGCGCGAAGATACGCGCCAGCAGTGCCGGGCTCTGGCACGGAGTGCCGGCGTGAAGGTGCTGTTTGTCCTCGCCCAATGTCCGGAGGCAACGGTGAAGCGGCGGCTGGCGCGTCGGGCCAGGGAGGCGAGCTTCTCCGACGCCAACCTAGAGGTCTATCGGCAGATGAAGGCGAAGTTCACCCCACCACCGACAGGTGCGGATATCGTTAGGATTGATACCCGGCGGTCAACTATAGATTCGCTTGCCAGAATTGAGCGCGCGCTATTTCATCTCTGACGCCCATATCGGCGCGGGATTTTCCGGTGCCGAGCAGCGGCTGAATCGGTTTCTCGAGGCGATTCAGGGCCGGGCCGATGGGCTTTATATCCTGGGCGACCTGTTTGAGTTCTGGTTCGAGTATCAGCGGGTTGTTCCGAGACACGGTTTGCGAATCCTGGGCAGGCTTGCTGACCTGCACCAGTCCGGAACAAAGGTTGTCTTTCTGCGCGGAAACCACGACTACTGGCTCGGGTACTTTCTGAAACGAGAGTTTGGGATGATTGTGGCCGGTGATGAACTGGCCGAGACAGTCGACGGCCATCGGGTATATCTCACTCATGGCGACGGCATTGACCGGGGTGTGGTGGCAAGGCTCTTCCGCAGGCTTGTGCGCAGCCGGCTGAACAGCAGCCTCTATTCGCTCCTCCATCCTGACATCGGAATTGGGCTGGCACGCTGGGTCGCGGGCAGGAGCCGGGAGCTGGGCGCCAAGCTCTACCTTCAGGAGGCGATGGCACGCTTTGCCGAGAGAAAGATAATAAAAGAGGGGTTTGAGATTGTCATCATGGGCCATTCCCATCTGCCTGAGGAGCGGATATTCGGCAATGGCCGTTACCTGAATATCGGAGACTGGGTGAAGAATTTCACCTACGGCCTGATTCAGGACGGCAGGGTAAGCCTGGAGCGGTTCAGATGATGAATTTTCTGAAGACCATCGGGACGGGTGCGTGGCGGGGGACAAGGGCGTTTCTCAAGCTCATGATGGTTGTCGGGCCGGTTTATACGGTTATGACCATTCTCAAGTTCACACCGGTGCTCGGGATGTTTGCCAATTTCATGGCACCCTATATGAGGTTCTTCAGGCTGCCGGGTGAGGCGGCGATGGCCCTGATTCTCGGGAACTTTATCAACATCTATGCCAGCCTCGGGGTCATCATCGCGCTCCGGCTGCCCAGGCCGCAACTGACCGTGCTCAGCCTGATGCTGCTCATCTCCCATTCTCAGCTGCTGGAGAGTGCGGTCTTCTTCCAGATAAGGGCGAAATGGTGGCTGCTCTGGTTCATCAGGCTGATTGTGGCTCTTCTGGTCGGGATTGGACTTGGGGCGCTGATTGTGCCTGCGGGCATGATGACAGGCGGCACCATAGGCCCGGGGAGCGAATATGCCCGACCGCTCAAGCAGTTCTCGTTTCTGCCGGCACTGAAGGAGTGGGGACTCGGGCTCTACAGCACAGGGGTGAAGATGCTCCTCGTGCTTGTCGCCATATTCATTGTCCTGGAGCTGGCGCGGCGGTTCGGGGTGCTTGAGAGGGTTCTGAATGCCATCCAGAAGGTTATCGGGTTCATGGGTTTTTCCAGGGAGGCGGGGATGCCGTGGCTTGCCGGCAATGTCTTCGGGATTGTCTTCGGTGCCGGGGTGATTACCGAGACGGTGCGCGAGGGCCGGCTCTCACCCAAGCAGGTGACCCTGGTGGCGAGCTTTCTGGCTCTGTGCCACGGCCTGTTTGAAGACACCGCCATCTTCGTGGTCATGGGCGCAAACCTGTTCTGGATTCTGGTGCCGAGGATTGTCCTGGCGGTGATTGTCACCTGGGTGCTGAGCAGGATTCTCAAAGATTCGGCATTGACAAGGGATGGTGGCAGGGGATAAGATTGAGTTCAATAAATCAAAAGGAGTCAATATGAAGATAGAACAGATGAGCAGGACAGAATGGGCCGGCAGGGTTCTGGCGGCAATGATGTTTGATGGCGACCGGCAGCCCCTGGGCATGACAAAGGATGAAGGGGCGCGGGTCTTTGCGGTGGCTGCGGAGCAGAACTTCCAGGGCGGCTATCGTAAGACCGCATTTATTCAGGTTGACGGAAAGGGGTTCATCCTCACCGGTCTGGGCAAGCGCCGGGAGTTTGAACTCGACCGGGTCAGGGTCGCGGTTGCCAGGGCGGTGAAGAAGGCTGAAGAGCTGGGGCTTTCTGAGCTCGGTCTCCTTGTGCCGGATAGGAAAGGGCTACCGGGCGACGGGCTAAAGGTGGTTGAGGCTGCAGTTGAAGGTGCGGTCCTCGGGGGGTATCGCTTTCTCAAGTATCGGAAGTTGAAGGAGGATGAGCCGAAGCCCTTGGACTCATTCACGCTGGTGTTCGGCGATTCTAAAGGCGGAAGGCAGAAGGCGGTAGGCGGATGGCGGAAGGCGGTCGAGCAGGCGCAGTCGGTTGCCGAGGCGGTCTGCTATGTCCGGGACCTGGTGAATGAGCCGTCGAGCGTCAAGGCACCGGAGCAGATGGCGCAAAGGGCAAAAGAGCTGGCAAGGCCGGGCAGAATCACAGTGAAGGTGTTTGCCAAGGGAGAGCTTGAGAAACTGGGCATGGGTGGAATCCTGGGTGTGGGCCGAGGCTCGCACAACCCGCCCTGTCTCGTCCATCTGACCTATCAGCCGAAGGTGAAGCCGAAGAAGACCATCTGCGTCGTCGGCAAGGGCATCACCTTTGATTCGGGCGGGCTATCGCTGAAGCCGGCAGAGTCAATGGAGACGATGAAGGATGACATGGCAGGCGCGGCGGTGGTCTTCGGGCTGTTCCGGTTCCTTGGTGAGAACGACCTGCCGGTGACGGTGCACGGCATTGCGCCCCTGGCCGAGAACCTGCCCGGCGGCGGAGCCCAGAAGCCCGGTGACATCATCCGGCACTATAACGGCAAGACGGTTGAGGTGGTCAACACCGATGCCGAGGGTCGACTGATTCTCGCCGATGCCCTGGCCTATGGCTCGACCCTGAAGCCGGACCTGATGATTGACATCGCAACATTGACCGGCGCATGTGTGATTGCTTTGGGCGACGAGTTCTCGGCTTTGCTCGGCAACGACCAGCGGACGATTGAGCGACTGATTGCATTGGGCAAAGAGCAGGGTGAGTTCTTCTGGCAACTGCCGCTGGTTGAGCGCTACAAGGCGCACATGAGGAGCAAGGTTGCCGACCTGAAGAACATCGGCAAGCCGAGGAATGCCGGGACAATCATCGGCGGCCTGTTCCTTTCGGAGTTTGTCGCCCCGGGTGTGAAGTGGGTCCACATTGACATCGCCGGGACCGCCTTTATCAGCAGGGAGCCGGCCTGGGACTACTGCCCGGTGGGAGCGACCGGTGTGCCCCTGCGCACCATCATCGGGCTGATAAAGGACTACTGACAGCCGCCAGAGCGGCGCCTCCGGACAGGCTCGAGAGGCGTATAAGCCAAGGATAATTTCCCCAGCAGGCTCCTTTCTTCATAGAGAAAACTCCGGCCGGCCCTTTTGGGCTCGCCGGTTTCCGGAGCGGCAGGAATTGTACTTATAAGTACAATGCCGCCAGCGGGCATTTTGGGCTAAGTCTTTCATTTCTCAGCGGTTGCGCTTCCGGACACGATTTTCCCTAGGGGTCTGGGAGACGGTCTGCCAAGCGGTCGGGAAATCTATCGGAAATTCCGCCTGTCTCACCGTCTGAAAACCTCTAGGAGTGGCAGCATTTCAGTCGGCCTTTATTGCAGCCTCAGTCTCTGCCTTCAGCTCCGCCTTCCTTCAGGCAACCCTTTTGGTCTCTCCAGGGCTTTGTGTGACCGCTATGATAAGTGCCTCAGAAGCCGCATTGGATACTTTCTGCAAAATTGCCGCGAGGATAGCCTCAAGAGAGGTCCCTGGGTCTCTTCTGATTCCCGCTGGCTCGGGAGTCGCGGAGTCGCTTGGATGGATTCCCGCGTCCACAGGAATGAGAGGCGGCTGGCGCTGGCAGCGTCGTTCAAGGGACAATAACCAGCTTGGTCTGGGCGGAGTAGTCTTCAGATTCCATCCTCAAGAGATAGACACCAGGAGGAACAGATGCTAACCCCAAATTGGTGGTGCCTGAGCCGAGAGGGCCGGAATAGACTTCGGCAACCCGCCTTCCGCTGGCATCAAAAGCGGTCAACCGGTAATCACCCGGCAAGGGCACGCTAAACCGCAAGGGTTCACCAAACTTGAGCGGATTGCTTAGCGAGAAATCTGCTGCCTTCTGTTTGCGTCCTTTTCCTTCGGCAATCCCGAGCGGATACCGTAGTTTTATCACCAGAAAATCGCTGGAGTCGTACTCGGCATTGGCAATTTCGCCAATCAAATAGCACACCCCTGGTTCGATAATGACAATATCATCAAACCAGCAGTTCCAGTTTTCCTGCCGAAATCGCCAATGCCAGTTCAACCTACCTTCTGGACTGTAACACAGAATCGCCCCACTGGATTCATTTAGGATGCTGTCATAACTGCCGCCCGCAACCAGCACCTGACCCGAAGGGTCAAACGCAATCGCCTCTCCCCAGCTGTAATCGCATAATCCAAAGACGCGGCCCCACTCGTGCCTCCCATCAAGCCGATAACGAGCCGTGACAAAGGAGTCCGGCTGCACAATTCCTTGCCCCCAGTCCTCGTACACATCCCCGGTGATATAAAGGTTACCGTCAGAATCAATGGTGATATCATGAGCCTCGTCTTGCGGTTTTATATTCACCAAACGAGACCAAATGGTATCGCCGTCCGAAGTGAACTTCAGAATGATGATGTCTAAAATCGGTGGCAGTCCTTCACCTACTGTTCCCACGCCTACAAAATTACCATCTGGGCAATTGACAAAGCGGAAGATTTCCTCGCAGTCTGTGTAGCCAAGGTCAAAAATCTCGCGTTGAAGTAACCTGCCGTCGGCACTGAACCTAACAAAAAACCAATCTTCTTTAGCTTCGTAGCTGATTGTCTTGCCAGTTCCGTAAATAAGAGAATCACGGCTGATGATG
>JBDRUJ010000055.1:0-10137 GCA_039801285.1 Caldifarciminota bacterium | reverse complement strand
AGGATATGCTGCCGGTCCTGGAGCGGATTGACCGTGTAGGCTACTGGTCTTTGGAGATGTGGGGCGGTGCAACCTTTGATGTCTGCCTGCGCTATCTGAACGAAGACCCCTGGGAACGGCTGAGCGAAATCCGCAAACGGGTAAAGAACACCAGACTGCAGATGCTTTTGCGGGGCCAGAATGTCGTCGGGTACCGGAACTATCCCGATGATGTACTTGAGGAGTTTGTCACCCGGGCTGCGGAGCGGGGCCTTGACATATTCCGGGTGTTTGACGCCCTGAACGACAGCCGCAATCTGGAAAAGGCAATTGAGTGCGTGAAGAAACAGGGGAAGCATGCCCAGGGCACACTCTGCTATGCCATCAGCCCGGTGCACACGGTTGAATACTATCTTGCCCGGGCCAAGGAACAACTGGAGATGGGTATTGACTCCATCTGTATCAAGGATATGGCCGGGATTCTCTCGCCCGATATGGCTTACCAGCTTGTTCGGGCCCTGAAGGATAACCTCGGACTGCCAGTTCAGGTCCACTGCCATGCATCAAGCGGGATGGCGGTTGCGGCCTATCTCAAGGCGGTGGAGGCCGGTGCCGATATCATTGACACCGCATCGGCGCCGCTCGCCTTCATGACCTCGCAACCGGCAGTTGAGACGATGGTCGCCTGTTTTTCGAAAACGGCCTGGGACCCCGAGCTGAACATGACTGAGCTTGAGGCGATTGCCCATCATTTCGAGACGATTGGTGAGGGCCGGTGTGTCGCAGGGGACAAGGTTATTGATTCGCTGGTGATTATCCATCAGATACCCGGCGGTATGGCATCCAATCTCCGACAGCAACTGAGGGAGCAGAAGGCAGAGCACCGTCTGCCGGAGGTGCTTGAGGAGGTGCCGAGGGTTAGGGAGGATTTGGGCTATCCGCCTCTGGTAACCCCGACGAGCCAGATTGTCGGGGTTCAGGCGGTGATGAACGTTTTGAGTGGCGAACGGTACAAGATGGTGCCCAAAGAGGTCAAAGACTATGTGAAAGGTCTCTACGGCCGGCCGCCAGCGCCTATCCGCGAGACGATTGTCCAGAAGATTCTCGGTGATGAGAAGCGTATCAAGGGAAGACCGGCCGACCTCTTGGAGCCGGGGATGCCCAAGGCCCGCAAGGAGCTTGCCAAGGAGTTCGTGGAAAAGGAAGAAGACTACATATCCTATGCCCTGTTTCCCGAGGTGGCACTCAAGTTCTTCCAGTGGCGCAAGAACCCGACACCGCCCGAGCCGATAAAAGAGACCAAGCCTCAGCCAGCAGCAACACCAACCGTGGCGACGCCGGTCAAAGAGGACCCGGAAATCAGGAGGCTGCGCAGTCTGATGGAACTGGTGAGCAGCCACGGGCTGACTGAGTTTGAGTGGGAACGTGATGAAGATAAAGAGAAGGTAAAGATGAAGCGGGGTGTTGCGGTTGAGGTGCCGGCCGTGCCGGTCAAGACCACGCCGGAGATACCCGCGCCGCCACTCTCCCAGCTGGTGCAACCCGAACCGGTGGCTGCACCCCAGCCGGAAAAGCCTGCACCTCAGCCGGAAAAGCCTGCACCGGTAGCGGCCAAGACCGAAGAGGTGACTTCACCGATGGTCGGCACCTTCTACTCAAGACCGAGACCCGAGTCACCACCGTATGTTGAAAAAGGAGACACTGTCGAGCCGGGGCAGACTCTGTGTGTGGTTGAGGCGATGAAACTGATGAACGAGATTCAGGCGGAGAAGCGGTGCCGCATCATTGATATTCTGGTTCAGGATGGCGAGTCGGTAGAGTACGGGCAGCCTTTGATGGTTATCGAGCCGCTATAACAACCGATTCAAAATCACAACAGGTCTGTCAGTCGGAACGGTTCCGGTTCTCATCATCCTGATAATTCTGCAGCGCCAGAAGGGCCTCTTTCTGAAAGCCTTCACGGTCCAGAACAAATGACCTCATCAGATGACGGTTGACAACACAGTCCCCGACAGTCAGCTGGCGTATTTTCACCTCTTCAGGGTTCCGGGCTGCATCAAGCCAGCTTATCGGGACATCGGCATCAAGCTCTCTGATGTAGCTTTCCATCCGTTTCAGAAAAAGGGGATAGGTTGCTGGGCAGGGGTTTGGTCCGCAGACAATCAGCACCCTGCCCCGGTCTTCTTCCTGCGGGCGGTAGTTTGCCGGCGGTTTTATCTTCGGCCGATGGACGAAACCCTCGACCAAAGGATGAAACAGCAAGTCCGGGTCAGGGCCAACTTGCCGGAAGCCTCTTCTGGTAAAAAACTCCCGGGCAGTGAGCTGGTTCTTCGCGCCACCAGGAAAGGTCTTGGTGACAACTGCCAGGGGCTGGCGGTTAGCGAACCAGGCTAAAGGTCGGGTCACAGCAGCCAACAAGTCAGCCAGCAGTCGAGTCGCCACTCCCTTTCCCCAGTATCGCTCTTCAGGAACCCAGATGCAGTCAATCCAAACCACCTCCTCCTCGGGATTGGGCCGGAACTGAATCATCCCGACGGGGATAGAACCATCGTATGCCAGCTTGGCAACCTGACCCCATTCATCAAGTCTTTCCAGCACCCACTGTTCCTTCTCCGCGGCACCTTTTAGCCAGTTCGGGTCATCCCGCTTCGCTCGAGGGACGCATAGCTCACACAGGTCACGAGCCCGCTCCCGGGTTACGTCTATTACCGTAATACTCTTCATGGTAGTGGAGTATATAGGCAGCATTGACGCATTGTCAATCAGCTCAGGGCAGCAGACGACTCCACAGCTTGTCAGCCGTCCTGCGGGGTTACCAACTGACCGAGCTGTCGCAGACTGATGGGTGGGCAGTTTCAGGAGTTTTCAAGCCATTCGGACTCTAATCATCTGGACTGGTGGTGCTGGGTCCCACACCGAAGAAGGGACCGACCTGGAGGCTCCCCTTGAAGCTTTTTCAGAGACCGGCTGAGAAGCTAAAACTGAAGCAGAGCTACAACCAGCTCCAGAGTTGGGTGCCGCTGCTGAAACTGAAGCCGGGTCAGTAGCCGGCTTGAAAAGCCACTTGGAGTCAGCCCATCAGGCAGAGAGCAAAGCCCCTTCGGATGCCGGTCCGCAAGCCGCTGCTGAAGCCAAAAGAGAAACCGAATCCGATGCTGCCTCCCAGGCGAAGGGGTAGATGGCTACCCGAAAAATTTGACATTCGGTCAAGTTACGTAACTACGGAAGATAACCGGAAAATCCCTGATAACAGCAGGTATAAATATATGTATACTTTGGCAGCGAGCCTCTGCTCCGGAAGGACTTGAAAGGTCTGACGGCTTGCTATAGCGGCATTGGGCACCAGCCAGATGGTCACAAGATTCTGGCTACTATCCGATGCATTAGATTGACTTTCTCTCCTGGGAACATATGCTTGTTTTTGTGAAAAGCGCCCTTTTCTCCGTGTTGATTGTGCTCGGTCTAGGCTGTCAGAACACACCGCCGTCGGTGCCAATTGTGACCGGCCCGGACAAGGCCCGGCCCAATGATACGCTTTCTTTCTCAGCCCTGTCGGTTGACAGGGATGGCGACTCGGTTGCGTATCTTTTCTCGTGGAATGATAATCCCCAGTCAGACTGGAGCTTCTGGTATCCTGAAGCCATCCCTTACTTTGAGAAGCGGGTTTTCACCGATACCGGCGAATATGTGCTCTTGGTCAAGGCGCGTGACCAAAAAGCAGAGTCGGACTGGTCGGATAGTCTCTGGATAAGGATTCGGGACTACGGGCCGCTCAGACCCAAAACACCGGCCGGGCCGGATACAGTGGCAATCGGAGACACCGTCGGCTTTGTGACGCTGGCCTACCATCCGTTGAATGAGCAGGTCGCGCTGCAGTTCAATTGGGGAGATACCCTTGGAGAGTGGAGCCGGTTTGTCCAGCCCGGGTCGTTCGTCTGGGAGCATCACGCCTGGCTCCAGAGCGGCTGGTTTGAGGTCAGGGCCCGAGCCCGGGATTCGAGCGGTCATGTGAGCGAATGGTCGGGACCGGAATCGGTTCTGGTCGTTGATACTTTTTCTTTTAGACCCTAAGGAGGTAAAGTGAACCGTTCGGTTATGCTTGTTTTTGTGCTGGCGTTTTTGCTGGCAGGGTCGTTACTCGGCGCGGATTATGCCGGCCCGAAAGAGATGAAGGTCAAAGTCTTTTGCCAGCCAAGAGAACTGAAGGAGTTTGCGCGAAATATTCTTGAGTTCTATGATGTCACCCAGGATTGGACCATCTGTGCTGTTACCGAACCGGTTTACCAGCAACTGACTTCGAGGTTCAAGGTCGAAGTTCTGGTCCCGGATATGCACGAATGGGCCGAGAAGATGACCGAGGGACCGAACTTCGGCCGGTATCACACCTATCAGGAGATTCTTGATACCTTTGCCATCATTGCGAATAACAATCCCAACATCTGTCTATTGGATACCATCGGCACATCACCCACCGGTAAATATATCATTGCGCTCAAGATTACCCAGAATCCGAGAGAGGAAAATCACCGACCAAGAATGGAGTGGGATGGAACGACCCACGGTAACGAGAACATCGGGACCGAGGTGTGTCTATATTTTGCAACTCAACTGGTCGGGCTTTACGGTTCAGACCCGCTCATCACCTATCTTGTAAACACCCGTGAAATCTGGCTGATTCCAATCGTGAATCCGGAAGGGCTAATCAGCCGCACCCGCACCAACTCAAATGGCATTGACCTGAATCGGGACTACGGATATGCTTGGAATCAGGAGTCGGGCGCCAATGTCCCTTGGAGCCAACCGGAGATTCAGGGATTCAGAAACTTCATGCAGCAGCGGCCGTTTGTCATCACTATGACCTATCACAGCGGAACAAGGGCAGTGATGTGGCCCTGGAGCTACACCGACCTGGCAACCAAGGATAGCCTTGCCCATGCCCAGCTCTGTCAGCGCTACTCAAGCTTCACCGGCTATCCGGCATATCAGATTGCCCGTGGGCTTTATCAGTGCTATGGGACCTCTTCTGACTTCACCCACGGTGCCGAGGGCGCGCTCGGCTTGGCAGCCGAGATTGCCTCAGGTCAGCCGCCGCCACAGAACGAGATTGACACGATATGCCGTGCCAACTGGACCGCCAGCCGGGACATCATGCTCAGAGGGGCATATGGGATTAGGGGCCAAATCATCGACTCGGTAACTGGTGCGCCAGTAAGGAATGCGCTGGTAGTGCCGCTGCCGCCGGACTGGATGACCTATACTGACACCTGCGGCTGGTTCTTCAAGTACTGCCTGCCCGGAACCTACTCAATCAAGGTAATGGCTGACGGCTATGTAACTAAGACGATAACAGGAATTACAGTTCCGGCTGATACCTGGGTAGTCCAGAATATCGCTCTGACTCCCGACACCACCGCGCCCATCACAGGGTACAAGGTAACCACATGGTGGTGCCGGTCCTATACGCAGGCGGGCAGCTCCATGGGCTTCTGGGCTCTAGGCCGACATGACTCAAGAACTCTGTCTCTGACCACACAAGGGATGGTAACCATTGAGATGAGCAGCGAGATAATCAACGGCCCAGGCACAGACTTCACAGTCTACTCCACAACAAGCAAGCCCTGCTCAGTTCTGGTCTCGGATGGTTGGAACGGACCCTGGTATCCCTGTGGCTCCGGGACCGGTAACATCGCCTGCGACCTGACAAATGCTGGAGTGAGTGTTGCGCGGTTTATCCGGCTACTGGACAAGGGGCAGAACTATGACCTGGACGCGATTGAGGCGACTGTCGTGAATGCACCGGCACTGGTGTTTCAGACAAAGACGGTGATTGACTCGCCCCCAGGCGGAAATGGCGACGGCAAACTTGACCCGGGTGAGATGGCCGACCTTGTCCTAGCTTTGAGGAACGCGGGCCGGGTTGGAGTAAGCAATGTCACCGGCACGCTGCGGACCCAGGACCAGTTCGTGTCGGTTATGGATTCGACCGGTGCTTTTGGAAATATCCAGCCCGATTCAGTCAGGACCAATGCTCTGGACCGGTTCCGAATAACCGCAGCAGCCAATACCCCGCGCGAACATCGGGCCGAGATGAAGCTCTATCTTTCCGGAACCGACTATCTTGACAGCCTGAGTTTTACAATCATGGTCGGCGAGCTGCGCGTTATTGACCCGATACCGGATGGACCACGGACACCGGCCCTCTACTGGGCTTATGACGATGTTGATACCGGTTATGCTGAACATCCGACCTACCAGTGGGTTGAGATAAGAGGCCAGGGGACAAGGCTCACGCTGAGTGACGACCAGACCCGGGTTGTAGACCTGCCTTCGGGGTTTGGCCCATGGCGTTACTACGGCCAGAGCTTCAGTCAGATTTCCATCTGCGGTAATGGCTGGGTTTCCCCAGGCTCCACTACGAACTCAGACTGGACCAATACACAGCTCCCGGATAACAGTCAGCCGGCGAACCTGGCGTTGTTCTGGGATGACCTGTACCCGCCTAGTGGTGGTGGAGTCTGGTACTATCATGATGCCGCCAACCACAGGTTCATCGTCGAGTTCGACTCGGTCTGTTATTACAGCCCACGCAGCCAGTGGGACAAGGCTGAGGTTATCATCTACGACACAACTGTTGCCACGCCCAGCGGCGACAATGTGATTCTTATGCAGTTCTATTCGGCGAACAATTACGCCAGTACCACAACCGGCATCGAAGACCCGAGTTGCACAATTGGTATCAACTGCCTTTTCAACGGTGCCTACAATCGGGGCTGTGCACCTCTGGCTGCGGGCCGTGCCATCAAGTTCACCACAGTCAGTCCGGTCGGCATTCTTGAACCTGAGGCCGGAATTGATGCGGAACGGCGCCTGAGGCTGGGGCTGGGCTGCAACCCAGTGGTGGGCAGGGCGGATATCACCTACAACCTGCCGGCTCCAGGGTATGCCTATCTGACGGTGCTTGACAGGACAGGCAGATTGGTCCGACGCCTGGTGGCAGGCGAACTTCCGGCCGGGCTTCATCGGACGGTCTGGGACGGCAGAGACGAAAAGGGGCAAAAGGTGGCGAGCGGCATCTATTGGGTGCAACTGAAAACCGGAGCAGGCGCGGTGGAGTGTAAGGCGGTGCTGGTGCGGTAGTCGGGAATGGCGCATAAAGGAAAGACCAAAAGAGCAAAGCGCAAGTCCTGGGACAGGTATTTTCTTGACATTGCGCAACTGGTGAGTAAGCGGTCAACCTGTCTCCGCCGAAAGGTCGGGGCGGTGATCGTCCGGGACAAGCGCATTCTCTGCACCGGGTATAACGGCGCGCCGCACGGCATGGCCCATTGCGATGAGGTCGGCTGTTTGCGCGAGCGGCTCCGGATTCCCGCAGGAGAGAGGATCGAAATCTGTCGTGGTATCCATGCTGAGCAGAATGCACTGGTTCAGGCCGCCGGTTTCGGCATCAGCGTTGCAGGTGGAACGCTTTACTGCACCCATGAGCCGTGCATCACCTGCGCCAAGATGCTGGTCAATGCCGGAGTCAGGGAGTTTGTGGTTTTAGAGCCCTATCCGGACAGTTTGGCACGGAGACTCTTGGCCGAGGCCGGTGTCAGGGTTCGACTATTAAACAGA
This sequence comes from Caldifarciminota bacterium, assembly GCA_039801285.1. Classification (GTDB taxonomy): domain Bacteria; phylum Hydrothermota; class Tepidihabitantia; order Tepidihabitantales; family Tepidihabitantaceae; genus JBDRUJ01. The sequence goes on along the minus strand of JBDRUJ010000055.1, from coordinate 2,544 downwards.
AAGGCGGACCACAAAAGGCAGGGAAAGGCAGAAAAAGGGACCTCTTATTGTCCTTGATTTAGTTGTAACGAATACTGCGAATACTAAAAGTTGTTGACGTCTGCACTGCTGAGACTATATTTAGCACCGCTGTGAAACGAGTCCGGATTGTCATTCCCGGCCCGGTCGGACTGCATGCCCGACCAGCAGCCGACTTTGTCCGTGTTGCCGAGCGATTCAAGTCCAGGGTCCGACTGGGCAAGGACGGTGTCTGGGTAAATGGCAAAAGCATTCTTCAGATTCTTTCGCTTGCGGCTGAGGCTGGTTGCGAGGTGATTCTGGAGGTATCGGGCCGAGATGAAGATGAGGCATTTACCGCCCTGAAGGCGAAACTGGAGAAAAGTGACACGTAAGCGCGAGCGGATATTCCGGGGGATACCGGTTTCCCACGGTTTTGCCTCAGGACGGGTGTTCCGACACCAAGCCTATCTCCCGAGCCTCAGTGAACGGGTGCTTCAGCCCGGTGAGGTCACAGCCGAGGTGCAGCGCTTCCGCAAGGCGGTACGGGCTGCCGAGCAGGAGCTCAGGACACTGTATGAACAGGTCCGGCGTGACATGGGAAAGGACTTTGCAGCATTCATTGATGTCCAACTGGCACTAGTAACCGACGAAGTGGTACTGAAGGAGACCGAGCGGTTCATCGCCGAAAGACTCCGCAATGCGGAATTTGCCTATGCCGAGACGCTGAAGCGGCTTTCCAGTCCGATGGGAAGGACAACGATTCCATTATTCCGGGAACGAACAACCGATGTCACCGATGTTTCGGCAAGGGTGCTGCGCCATCTGCTCAATGAGCCGTTGCCGACAATCCATGAGCTGCAGCCGGGCTCGGTCATCGTTGCCCATGACCTGCCGCCTTCCGCTGCGGCACTTCTTGACCCGGCCAAGGTTGCCGCGGTGGTTCTGGAGGCCGGCGGCAAAACCTCACACACCGCCATCATGGCCAAGACTAAGGAGATTCCGGCGGTCGTCGGTGCCGAGTCTGTTTGCCGACTGGCGGTAGACGGACAGGAGATTTTTGTTGACGCTTATCGTGGGCTGGCGATTCTCAACCCGGCACCCAACCGGCTTAGGGCCTATCAGGCAGAAATCAGACGGTATATGGAGCATCGGGAGACGTTGACCAGGCTGGCTCAAGAAGAGCCGGTGACGCTGGATGGCAAGATGATTGACCTGTCGGCCAACATCGAGTTTCTAGTCGAGGCCAGGGTAGCAAAAGAGAACGGTGCACGCGGTATCGGACTTTTTCGGACCGAGTACATGTATCTGGCGAAAGCGCAGCCCCCATCCGAAGAGGAACAGTATCAGGTTTTTGCCGAGGTGGCACGGCTGATGAAACCGTACCCGGTCATCATCCGCACATTTGACTTGGGAGGCGACAAGGTAATTCCCGGTTATGTGGAGGCCAATCCGTTTCTGGGCTGGCGGGCAATCCGCATGTGCTTTGACAATCAGGAGCTGTTCAAGACCCAGTTGCGGGCAATCCTAAGGGCTTCGACTGAAGGAAATGTCAAGGTGATGCTTCCGATGGTGGCGACCCTTGAGGAGCTGCGCCGGGCCAAGCTGCTACTTGAGGAGGCAAAGAAGGAGTTGCGCAAGACGGGCCGGCGGTTTGATGAGGAGTTTGAGCTCGGGGTAATGGTTGAGATTCCTTCGGCGGCAATCATCGCCCATAAGCTAGCAAGAGAATGCAGTTTCCTTTCCATCGGCTCCAATGACCTGACTCAATACACACTGGCAGTGGATAGAGGAAATCAACGAGTGGCAAAGCTCTTTGACCATTTTCATCCCGCTGTGCTTCACCTCATCAAGCGGACGATTGATGCTGCCCATGAAGCCGGTATCTGGGTGGGAATGTGTGGCGAGTTCGGGTCTGAGCCGCTGGGGATTCTGATTCTGCTCGGACTGGGCATTGACGAGATTTCGGTGGTCCCCGGTTTCATCGCCGAGGCCAAGAACATCATCCGTTCGATTGATACGACGATTGCGGCCGAAGTGGTATCATCGGCCCTGGCGCTGGGAACCACAGTTGAGGTGGAGCGGCTGCTCCGACGCGAACTGCACAAGCGGTTCCCAAGGCTGGCGGCATCGCTGTTCGAACTGAACCAGAAGGGAGCCGATGCGAGCTAGCCTTCCAACATTGATGCACGAGCTGGTCTGGGGGCTGCCGGAGCAGCTTGCGGCAGCGCTCGAACTTAAGCAGACTGTCCAACTGAAAAGGTCTCACAGTGTCGGCAATGTTGTGGTGCTCGGGATGGGTGGTTCGGCAATCGTGGGTGATTTGGTGCGCTGCCTGCTCCAGGAGGAGAGTAAAACGCCGGTGTTCGTGTGGCGTGACTATCATATTCCCAGATTTGTAACCAAGGAGAGTCTGGTTATCGTGGTGAGCTATGGCGGCGGGACTGAGGAGACCATCAGTGCCTATCAGGAGGCAACACCCTGCAGGCCAGCCTTTGTTGTCGTCACCAGCGGCGGAAAACTGGCTGAGATGGCAGCGGCAAACCG
>JBDRUJ010000054.1:0-10220 GCA_039801285.1 Caldifarciminota bacterium | reverse complement strand
AGACCGAAAGCATTTCGGTCAGGATGACCATTGGCGGCGGATACACCAATACGAGGTGGGTGAAGCTATACCCATACAACGATACCTTGCTGGAGTTTGCGACATGGAACGCGTCGCCGGGCACTTACACTGCAATCTGCTACACTTCGCTGGACAGCGACGAGTGCCGGGGCAATGATACGGCGACCTTGACCTTTCGGGTTGTGGCCGATACGTGGGTGAGGATGTTTCCGGTCTATGGCGGCGGGCTAATGCCAGGTGCCTGTCTTGCGACCACGGACAGCAACACAATCTTCTGCGCCAATGGTCGTCCGGCTGGTCCAGGCTGAACAGAAGCCGGGCTTCTACACTCTTCTCTGGCGTGGCGAGGATGCTAGGGGTCGGCGGGTGGCTTCGGGCGCGTACTACTACATGCTGCGGGCTGATGGCAACCTGCTCAAGAGGCGGATGCTTCTGGTGAGATAGCCTAAGGAGCGATTCTATCTCATTGAATTGCAATTAGATAGAGCAGGAGGGGCAGTGGGGGGAGTCACTCCCGTAGTGACTTCCCATCTGAGTCCCGATTTGAGAAAGCTCGTGACCTGTGTGCTAACATCTTGATTCAGCGCACGATAGAGCCATGAGCCGAAGCGGGTTTTGACCGGTGGGGGAAGTTGTGGTTTTATAACCGGTTGGACCACAGGGTCCAGGTGGCTTTTGAAGGGTCTGTTGAGTCTTGAAGAGAGTTCTGGTTTCAGGGGCAGAATCAGAACCGGGTTCAGGGGCAGGCCGAGTCGGCATCTCAGTTTCAGGCTGAAGGGAGAGGTCGAGTGGCTGTTTGAAGACCTTCTCTTTTTGTTTACAGGTCTGATGCCGGCTGATAGAATATCGGGCGATTGAACGACTCTGAAGCCACTAGGCCGGAACTCTCCTGGCTGCCGGCAACATTCGCCGCATTCCGGCACAAAAATTTCCGGCTCTACTGGTTCGGCCAGTTCGTCTCATTTATCGGCACCTGGATGCAGAACACCGCAAAAGGGTGGCTGGTCCTGACCCTGACCAACTCCCCTTTTCTTGTGGGCCTGGACTCGGCAATGACCTGGCTGCCGGCATGGCTCGTCTCGCTGCCGGCCGGGGTCTTTGCCGACCGGTTCAGTAAGCGCAACCTGATGCTCTTCACCCAGTCGGCCCTGGCACTGCTTGCGCTGATTCTCGCCATCCTCACCTGGACAAGGGTTGTCACCATCTATCATATCCTCATTATCTCCTGCCTTTCCGGCTTTGTCGTTGCCCTGAACTCACCGGTCGCTCAGTCGCTGATTCCTGAGCTTGTGGGCCGGAAAGATGTTCTCAACGCCATCGCGCTCAACTCATCACTTTTCAATGCTGGCCGCATCATCGGCCCGGCCATTGCTGGCGCGCTCCTCACCTTCACCAGTCCGGGAACATGTTTCGGAATCAATGCTGCCAGCTTCCTCGCGATTATCATTGCGCTCCACTTCATCCGGCTTGAGACCGCTGATTCGGCCCGTGTGCACGGCTCAGTCTGGCAGAGCATCAGCTCTGGCCTGAATTTTGTCCGCTCCCATCCCGACATCCGGCTCCTGATTCTCATGATTGCCGTGTTCAGCTCCTTGGGCATTGTCTATATCCCGATGATGCCGGTTTTTGCCCGTGATGTCTTTCTGGCGGGCAGCCGCGGCTACGGTCTCCTGATGTCGGCGCTCGGAGTCGGCGCACTCGCCGGTGGCCTCTTTCTCGCCACCATCAGCAAGACCGCTCACAAGGGCCGCCTGCTCCTTTTGGGCACCATGCTCCTTGGTCTGCTTCTGTTTCTCTTCTCAGCCCTGCGGAGCCTTTGGGCTGCGGTCGCCCTGCTCGGGCTCATCGGATTCTGTCAGACGAGCATCGCCTCACTCACCAACACTCTGGTCCAGACCCTTTCGCCCGACAACCTTCGGGGCCGGGTGATGAGTATCTACATGCTCTGCTTCAACGGGATGTTTCCGATTGGTGCCCTTATTGCCGGCTCAATCGCCCAGCGGTGCGGTGCACCGGCAGCCACCCTTGTCGGCGGCGCTGGTGTTCTCGCCAGCCTGCTTGTTCTTTATCTTATCCGTCCCCAGCTCAGCCGGCTCTAGGCCCAAAGCCTAGCGCAACTCCTGCAGTGCCTGACGGACAAGCTCGTTATTCGGGTCAAGCCTCAGCACCTTCTGCCAGAGGATATGGGCCGAGTCTCTTTTCCCTTCATAGTAATTGACCAGCCCGAGGTGGAAAAGAGCGGTCGGGAATGACGGGTTTATCAGTAGCGCCTGCTCGTAGAACCCCCGCGCCCGACCCAGCTCGCCCCTGGTCAAGGCGATGTTGCCCAGGTTATTCCAGCCCTCAACCGAATAGGGGTCAAGCTCAATCACCCGCTGAAAGCAGCACCAGGCAGAATCCAGCTCACCGGCAGCGGCCAGGACATTTCCGCTGATTCCCCAGGCGTCCGGGTCTTCGGGATGGAGCCGGACTGCGGCAGCGCCAATACCCCTTGCCTCCGCAACCCTGCCCTGCTCCACTAGGAGCGTCGCCTGAAGGGAAAGGATGTTCGTGGCTGAGTCAAGCTCAAGCGCCCGGCTGAGTTCAGCCGCTGCTTCGGCGATTCGGCCCTGGCTGTGCCAGCCCATCGCCGCGGTGAGGTGGTTCTGGCCCGGGTCTGCCATCCTGCCGGTGCCGGCAAGATTCAGGTTGAACAAGAGAAACGAACCAAGGCCAATTGCCAGCACCGGCACCAGCCGGCGAGCCTCAAGTTGCCGCACACCCTCAACAGCCAAAAGGATGAAGAACGGCACAACCGGCATCCGGTAGCGGGCAGTAACAAAGAAGGGAATAAAGGAAAGTGTCCAGGCCCCGATAAAGAGATAGACGGGCAAAAGCTGGCGCCAGCGCCGCTGGGTCTGAAGGATGCCGACCAGTGCCAGGGGCAGCACCACCCCGAAGGGAAACTTCAGCCAGCCGGTCTTGAACAGGAGCAGATTCAGGAATGTGTAGCGCTTGAAGAAGTAAAGGTCGCGGTCGTTGGAGACCTCGTAACCGGCAAACCAGAGATAGAGCTTCTTCAGGGTCAAAAGTAGCGCCCTGCCCGGCATCCGGCGCCAGAACTCAAACCCTCTGCCAAACCAGAACCGGTCAATCTCCGCACCCTTCAGCCTCCGGCCCAGAGCCCTCTCCGCGCCAGTCTTCACATCGTTGTAGCCGCCCCACCAGGTCCCGCGTGTCCCGGGCACAATTGCGGTAGTGCCATCGGAATATTCATTATTCCCGATATAGAAATTTGTTCCCCCCTGCCAGGCAATCACGACCAGTTGCCGGCTCACCAGATAGTTCCGAATCGTCACCGGCAGAATCGGCACAAGCGCTGCCAGAGAGAAGATGAGCGGCTTCTGCCACCAGTCCCTGCGGAATTCAAGGATGAGCCACAGGGGCACAACCACCAGAAAAGCCAGCACATTGGGCCGGGCAATCGCGGCCAGACCGAAGACGAACCCGGGCAGCCACCAATGCCGGTCCCGTTCCCGGCTGCGCAAAAGAAGAAGCATGCCCAGCAGAAGAAGAAACACCAGCATAACCGAAATCAGGAGCTCGCCATCAAAATAGATGAACAGAGGATAGACCCCCATAATCAGACCGGCGGCAGAACCGGTTCGGCTGTCGAAGAGTCTTTTACTAACTAGATAGAGCAGGCCGCAACTGGCACCACCGATGACCGCCTGCACCAGCCGCGCCGCGAGAAGATTCACCCCGAACAGCTTATAGAGCAGTGCCAGAAACGTCGGATAGAGCGGCGCTCGGAAATAGGCATCATGGATAAACTCCATTCCCGAGGCAATCGCCATCGCCCACTGATGATGGTAAAGGGCATCCAGCTGGGGCGAGAAGAAAAGCGGGTCGGTCTGCCGCGCCTGAAGCAGATAGCAGACACGGACGACCAGTCCGACACCGGCAACAGCAAGAAACGGCCACACCACCCTGCCCCTCTGCATAGGCACAGGTACGGCCTTTTGCTTACCGGCTGGCCCGGTCTGTTTCACCGTCCGAGTATCGCCAGAATCAGACAAAGGTCAAGCCAGCAGGGCCAGCTACCGCGCAATCACGACCTTGGTGACGCTTGACGCATTGTCATTCCTGCGAAAGCAGGAATCCACGCCTGACGCCCGACGCACGAAATAGACGCCCGGCGCCAGATGCCGGATATTATTTGGGCCCGGCTTCAGCTCCATCACCTTCCGGCCGGTGATGTCAAGCAGGACGTTTGGCGCCCCACGCTCGACGCTTGACGCCGGTAACCTCAGAATACCACGCACAATGGTTGCTTCGGGCATAGGGCGTGAGGCCTCGGGCATCGAGCCTTCTTCAATGCCCGGGCTCGGATTCATCTTGCCCCAGATGCGGTAGGCATTGTAGGTCTTGCCACCGACCGTCCCTGTCCATCCCTGATACACCAGAAACATCCGATTTCCTGTCCCGCGCGCTAATGCCGGGCATACTTGGTCCCCTTCCTGCCTGACAATCGGCCCCTCGTCAAACACAGTGCCGTCAGGTCTCACCCGCGCACCGTAGATGTCAGAGTAGCCGCCGCTGCGGTAGTCTTCCCAGACCACAAGATAGTTCGTGCCGTCAAAGGCAACAGCAGGAGACCCCTGGTCGCTAGCTGCGATGGATATTGGAATACCAGAGCTATCAAGCACGATGCCATCAGGTGTCACTCGTGCCCCATAGATATCATCGTTTCTGTTTTGGTAAGTCTCCCAGACCACCAGGTAGTTTGTGCCATCAAAGGCAACAGCCGGTGCATACTCGTCCTCCGACCGTCTTGTGGAAATTGGAATGCCACCAGAGTCAAGCGCAACACCCTCTGGGGTCACCCGCATACCGTAGATGTCGCTTGAAGGACCGAGCCAATCATCCCAAACCACAAAATAGTTCCTTCCGTCAAAGACAACATCGATGGAGTGGACATAGGTCCCGGTTTTGAACGGTATGCCATTGGAGTCAAGGACAACACCGGCTGGCGTCACTCGTGTTCCATACAACTCAAGGTAAGTGCCGCTACGCCAGTCCACCCAAACCACCAGGTAGTTTTGGCCGTCAAAGGCAACAGCGGGAAGTTCCTGCGGGTCCCATCCAGCGAAGATGGCAATACCAGTATCAAGCACGACACCCGCAGGAGTCACCCGCGCACCATAGATGTCTGATTCCGGGTCGCTGCGATTGTCTTGCCACACCACGAGGTAGTTCGTCCCGTCAAAGGAAACCGCAGGGGAACGTTGGTCGTCTGCCGCGGTGGAAATTGGGATGCCAGATGGGTCAAGCACAACCCCACCAGGTGTCACCCGGGCGCCATAGATGTCCCAGTTGGCGCTCCGGAAGTCTTCCCAGACCACGAAGTAATTTGTTCCATCAAAGGCTGCCGCAGGGTAGCCCTGCCAGCTCACCGCGGTTGATATGAGGATGCCATCGGGGTCGAGGACAATGCCCGCAGGGGTCACCCGGGAACCGTAGATGTCACAGCAGCCGCTGCGACGGTCCGTGCAGACCACAACGTAGTTTGTGCCGTCAAAGGCGACTGCCGGATACCCCTGCCAGTCCGCGGCGGTGGTAATTTGAATGCCGGATGTATCAAGGACAACACCGTTAGGCGTCACCCGCGCACCATAGATGTCACCAAAGCCGCTGCGACGGTCTTGCCAGACTACAAGACAGTTTGTGCCATCAAAGCCAACTGCGGGATACGCCATCCAGTCCGCGCCGGTTGAGATGTGAATGCCATCCGGGTCAAGCACCGTGCCTTGGGGTGTCACCCGCGCACCGTAGATGTCACAATAACTTCCGGTGCGGTCGTCGTGCCAAACTGCAAGATAGTTCGTGCCGGCAAAGGCCACCGCCGGCTCATATTGGTCCTCCGGTGCGGTTGAAACAATGATACCATTGGGGTCAAGAACAACCCCACCAGGTGTCACCCGCGCACCGTAGATATCATACTCACCGTTGCGGCCATCCACCCAAACCACAAGGTAGTTTGTGCCGTCGAAGGCAACAGCAGCTTCGTTCTGAAAACTCCCTGCGGTGGAGATGGGAATGCCCTGCGGGTCGAGCACAACTCCACTAGGTGTCACCCGCGCACCGTAGATGTCTTGAGAGTAGATACCCCTCCGGTCGTCGGTCCAGACCACAAGATAATTCGTGCCATCAAAGGCCACCGCCGGAAGTTGTTGCCGGTTCGCCGCGATTGCGATGGGGATGCCATCGGGGTCAAGCACAACTCCACTAGGTGTCACCCGCGCACCGTAGATGTCAGAAGTGTCGCCACTACGATAGTCCTCCCAGACCACAAGGAAGTTCGTGCCGCCAAAGGCAACGGCTGGAGAAAAGTGGTGGTTTGCTGTGATTGAGATGGGAATGCCTATCGGGTCAAGCACAACACCTTGCGGCGCCACTCGCGCACCGTAGATGTGGTAGTCGGCGGTGACGCTGCGCCGGTCTGCCCAGACAACAAGATAGTTCGTGCCGTCAGAGGCGGTCGCCGGAGAGTCTTGCTCGTATCGTGCCGGGACATAGCTGATGCTTGTGTCAATCAGGAACTCGCCGTCGTCGGCTAACCGCTCACCGCCAACCGCTTTCCACTCCACTTCGCTCCGGTCGAAACGACCGGTTCGCGCCTCACGCACTCGCCAGACCACATCCTTCGGGTCAAACCCAGGGCGGACTTGTGCCGTTGCGGTGACCACAAGTAGCAAAAGGAGCAAGGGCATCTTCACTTTCATCGTTACCTCCAGGGTTTGAGGTAGTTCCAGTCTAACACCGGCCCGCCAACCGTCAAGCACCTTTTGTAGGTCGGGTCGCAACCATCCTGCCGCCAATCGTAGGGCTTGACGCATCTTGGCAGAGGTCTATAATCACCGTGTGACGATTGCCGAGAATATTGCGGCACTGCAGAAGCGGATTCAGGCCGCCTGCGACCGGACAGGGCGCAACCGCTCGGAAATAACCCTGGTGGCGGTGAGCAAGGCCAAGCCGCCGGAGCTGGTGATGGAGGCAATCCATGCCGGCATCACCGACATTGGCGAGAACCGCATCCAGGAAGCTGCCGCCAAGAAGCCGCTGGTTACCCTGCCGGCCCGCTGGCATCTGGTGGGCACACTCCAGACGAACAAGGTGAAGAAGGCGCTGGAGCTCTTTGAGGTAATTCACAGCGTTGACTCGTTCCACCTTGCCGAGGAGATTCAGCGCCGCTGCGAGCAGGCACAGCGAAGGGTCAAGGTTCTGGTCGAGGTCAACACCACCGCCGAGCCGACCAAGCATGGCGTGACCCCTGACGGCCTGGCCGGGCTTGTTGCGGCGCTACTCCGGCTTGACCGGCTAGAGCTTCTGGGCCTCATGACCATCGGCCCGGGCTGGGCAGTTCAGGAGCCTGAGGCATCCCGTTCCTGTTTCCGGGAGCTCGCCCGGCTTGCCGAGGAGACTAGGCAGCGGTTCGGAATCCCCCTGCCTCATCTTTCAATGGGCATGAGCAGTGACTTTGAGCCGGCGATTGAGGAAGGAGCAACCATCCTGCGTATCGGCACCGCCATCTTCGGCCCGCGCTAGCCACCTTTGGACACCAAATCATTTACCGAACTGGTTGAAGCAGAAGTTGAAAACATCCCGGACTGGTTCCGTAAGCGAATCGCCAATCTCGCAGTTGAGGTCCGGCCGCTGGCCGATGCTGGCCTTGCCCAGAAACTGGGTAAGAACCCCTGGTCAATCCTTGGTATTTATCAGGGCGTTCCCTACAACCGCCGCGGACCATGGTATGGTAATGTCCTGCCCGACAGAATTGTCATCTTCCAACTGCCGATTGAGCATCAGTGTCGCAGCGACGAGGAAATCCGCAACCTTGTCCGCCGGGTGGTGATTCACGAAATCGGCCACTACTTCGGCCTCTCTGATGGGGAGCTGCACCGGCTTGAGGAAGAGGCGAAAAAAACGGCGGGGCCCGAAGCGGGCCCCGCCCAGTAGTTCAGCTCTCCTTACCGGCCAACCAGGAGTTTCTGGGTGGCACTGCCGCTTGGGCTCTCAAGCCGGACCAGATAGATTCCGGCAGGCAGGCTCTTGGTGTCAAGAACCAGCCGTCCGGCACGACCATTCTCGGTCGCGAAGAGCTCCTGGAGCAGACGGCCGGTCGCATCATACAGGCCGAGCGTAACCCGGCCCGGAGTCGGCACCTGCCACCTGACCGTGACCCTGCCATTGCCCGGATTCGGGTAGTTGGCAAGCAGAAGCTCCGGATTCCGCAGGTTCGGGTCATACCCCTCTTCAACTCCAACCCCGCCAATCGCCGATGCCGCGATGAAGAACTCACCATTTGTCCAGGGCATCCAGCTTCCCGGCGCACCGAAGTAGCTCCGTCCATCCGAGCTGTCGTCGGCACAGGTTGAAGGATGGCCGCTAGAGTGAACCGGTGCCACCGCGACATAGAACTCACCCGACTCGAAGATGAGCATCGAGTCCAAGTCATAGGGAACCGGTAATCCTGGTGTTCCCGGACGAGCCTCGATGTCTTGGCTCTCATAGAGAAGCGTTTGGCCATCCTCACCATACACCTTGAAGTGGAAGGTGGAGTCGGGCCAGGGATAGTTTGGATGGAGATAGAACTGGCTCTGAAGCCTGGTCAGGCCCACCGGATACTGAAGTCCGAAGGTGGCCGGGTTGAACTTTGTCGCCCTTTGCGGCCCGGCCCAGGTGAGCCAGTAGAGGTTGTTCCAGTTGGCATAGGTAATCCAGCGTGCAACCGACAGGTCGTAGCTGATGGTGTCGTCGGCCGGCCACTCTTCACCTGCCGCCTCGGTCCAGACCTTGATGTTATAGGCGCCAGCGGTTGACGGGATGTGCCAGGCCGGCGAGAAGTTCATCTGCTGGGTCTGGCCATGGTTGAGGTTGGAGGTGGTGTTCATGGTGTCGTCATAGGTATAACCCTGGGGCCCAGTGATGTGGAGCCGGACCGGGGTTCCGCTCGGCAGGGCATTGGCACCCCAGTTCTTCACCATCGCCCGAATCTGGAGGTTGATGTTGGGCACGGTGTCGCGGGGCATGTTGGTGGCGAAGTAGATGGCGGCCGCGTTGGTATTCTGCGGTGTCCAGTCAATCACCGCCCTGATTAGCCACTCTCCGCGCCGGGCATCCTCGGCAAAGGCACCGCCCGAATAGGCCCACATCCGGTGCGAGGGCGCATTGTTGTAGGCGTCAATCGAGAGGCCCGGACAGATTGGATAGCTGTCGGTCTGGACATAGAAGATGTAGAAGTTTCCGCCGACAATCGGCTCGCCAATCGAGATGTAGTTCCACTGACCACGGTTGATGGTCAGGGTATCGGAGTGCCAGAGTTCGGTTCCCGGTGAACCGCCCGGCCCGTCATCGGCATAGACCTTGACCAGGGCCCGGTTTCCGCCCGGCACCGGCCAGCCCGAGTAGAAGTGAATCAGGGCTCCGGCCAGGGTGATGTTATCCGAGGGGCTGACAAACTTCACGCCCCAGCCGTTACCCTTCTGATTCCACGCCCAGGCGCTTGCCGGCATGTTGTCATCGTACTTTATCGTATCAACCGACGGACGGAAGAGCTCCGGGACCTTCGGGAAAATCCCGGGCTCAGGGTTGGGAATCGCATAGTGGAGCTGACCGGTCGGGCTGAGCCACTTCTCACCACCAGCCAGCGCCAATCCGAATCCCAGTGCCAGACATAGGACTGCTAGTTTACGCATTACTGCTCCTCCTTTTTATTTGTCTAACTATTCTCGAAATAAGGAAAGTCCTAAGGTCAAAGCTTTAATGCCAACCGGTTTTCTAGCCCTTATAACTTTCCTCATCTGAATAATAACCCAACAGCGATTCTCCGTCAAGCGGTGCTGCCTATCTTAGCAGCATCGGGTTAAGCTCGACCGCCTTCTCAATCGCCTGGACCGCCAGCTCGGTCTGACCCAGGTCCCGATAGACAATCCCCATGTTATGCCAGGCTCCGGCATGCTTCGGATTGACCCTGACCGCCGCCTGATAGGCGGCAAGCGCCTCAGAAAGCTCCTTCTTGGCATAATAGGCCTGACCGAGATTGTAGTAGGCGGCGGCAAATCCCGGTGCGGCGGCAACCGCCTTCTGATAGGCGGCAATCGCCTGGTCGTAGTCGCCCTGCTCAACATGGAGATTCCCGATGTTGAACCAGGCATCGG
>JBDRUJ010000053.1:0-10338 GCA_039801285.1 Caldifarciminota bacterium | reverse complement strand
CGGAAGCGGTCGCGGACCTCGGCTACTATTTTGAACTTGAGCCGGTCGGGACAGTCAACGCGTATCTCCGGAGTAGAATGATAATAGGGGACCTCTGCCACCAGTTCGGACAGGCGACGGCCAGTCTGGGCCAGAATTCGTAGCAGACGGAGCGAGGCGAAGATGGCGTCGTCATAGCCGTAGTAGTCGTCGGCAAAGAAGATGTGACCCGACATCTCGCCGGCAATCGGTGCGCCCTCTTCCTTCATCTTGGCCTTGATGAGCGAGTGGCCGGTCTTCCACATGATTGGTCTCCCGCCAATCGCCCTGATGTATTCAATCAGTCCCTGCGAGCACTTGACCTCAAAGACAATCTTGGCACCAGGAGTTCGGCTTACGATGTCCTTGGCAAAGATGGCAAGCAGTTTGTCGCCGTAGACCGTGGCGCCTTTCTCGTCAATCGTTCCGATTCTGTCTGCGTCGCCGTCGTAGCCGAACCCGCAATCAAAACCGCCAGCCTTGACCAGCTCGATAAGCTGATGCATATATTTAGGCACGGTCGGGTCTGGGACATGGACTGGAAAGGTGCCGTCCGGCACAAGGTTGATAAATGTTGGCTGGACATGGGTTCCGGCAAACAGTTGCTCGAGCAGGACTCCGGCAGTCCCGTTGCCCGGGTCAAAGGCTACCCGGAGAGGGGCCGGGATTTCAACCTTGGAGCGGCACATCTGGATATAGGCAGGAACAACGTTGGTCTGCTCTAAACTACCCTTGCCTTGCAGGAACCTGCGTGATTCGGCCAAGAGGCGCAGATTCTGAATCTCCTGGCCGTAGATTGTGGTTTTGTTCAGGCCGACCTTGAAGCCATTCTCATCGGGCGGGTTATGGCTGGCGGTTATCATCATGCCGGCATCAACATCGAGATGGAAGAATGAGAAGTAGAAGACCGGGGTTGGCACGAGACCGATATCAATCACATCCATGCCGGTCGAAAGAAGTCCGTGGGTCAGCGCCTTCTGGATTCTCGGTCCGGAGAGCCGGACATCACGGCCCACCACGCACCTCTTTGCTCCCTTATCCTGGGCATAGGTGCCAAATGCCCGGCCCAACCGGAAGACATTGTCATCGGTTAGGTCAATCTCAGCCTTGCCCCTGATATCGTACTCGCGGAAGATGTCAGGGTTCATAGAATCATCTTACCAGACAATTAGAAAGAGACAACATCGGCATTGGGTGCTCAAAATGGAGGCAGGGCAGGAAGTTGCTCCTGCCCTGCACAGATGTTACTGCTAGCCCAGCCTATTCGCCGTAGACAACGACGTTATAGGTGGCGATGATACCCAAAATATTGGTCACACGCTGGTCTATATGGTGGACCTTTGTTATTCCCGCTTTCTTCATCGCCGCATCCAGGCTGGCATCACCGATACAGACAATACCGAGCACCGATGTCAGCGAAGCTTCACCGACCTTCGTTGTAGAACCGGTGGTCGGGCCATAGTAAGCGGTGGCTGCCATGGGTGTTCTGTAATCGGCATAAATCGACCCGGCGCCACCCATTGCTATGAACCCGGCACAACCGGTCATGGTGGCAAGACAAAGAAACGCCACCGCTGAGACCAGAAACAGTCGTTTCATGCGTTACCTCCTTTGTGGGGTGTGATATGACCCCGGTTGGTCTTACTACTTGCAGTTGGTCTCAAGATGCTGAAATCTAGCGAAGAATGCAGAAATGTCAAGCGTATTTTTCTAGTTATGTGTTATGTGTGGCAAATAGGGGATAGAGCTTTATGCGGGTATCTTCGTCAACCGGGCTATAGCGTCTGAACTGCATCGAGTGGCTGGCACGGCCCTGAGTAAGGGAACGCAAGGCTGTGGCATAGCCGAAGGTCTTTATGAGAGGTAACTCGGCTTTGACAATCTGGTGGCCTTTGACCGGTTCAAGATGGATGACCTTGCCCGCGCGGGCGGTGATGTCGGCCAGAACACTGCCAAGGTACTGCTCGGGTGTGACCACCTCCAGCTCCATGATGGGCTCAAGAAATGTCGGATTGGCTGCCATGAACGCCTCGCGGAAGGCCATTGCGGCGGCGAGCTTGAAGTCAACATCGGCTGAATCGACCTCATGCCAGGCACCGTCGAGGATGCGGACGGAGGTGTTTATTACCTCGTAGCCGGCAAGGACCCCGGCCTCGAAGCAGTCGTTGATTCCCTGTTCCACCGCTGAAATAAACTGTTTGGGCAGAACGCCGGGCTTCAGCTCGTTGATAATGTTATTGCCTGATGGTGATGGCTCAAGGCTGAGCTTGACTATCGCAAAGTGGCCCCGGCCGCCCGACTGTTTTATGAAACGGCCCTCGGCTGTGGCACTGGCGGTCACCGTCTCGCGATAGGAGACCTGGGGCTGGCCGGAATGGACTCCGACACGATAGTCTCTTTCGAGCCGGTCGAGGAGAATCTCCAGGTGGAGTTCGCCCATGCCCGATAGTATCAGTTGGCCGGTCTCTTCGTCGCTTTTGACCTTGAAGGTAGGGTCTTCCAGTGCCAAGGTCTCAAGTGAGGCATGGAGCTTTGCCTCGTCGGCCTTGGTCTTCGGCTCAATAGCGATGAAGACTACCGGCTCGGGAAATTTTATCGGCTCGAAGGCAATCGGGTGGTGCTGGTCGCAGAGGGTCTGGCCGGTCCGGCCGGTCTTCAGGCCGATGACAGCACCGATTTCTCCGGCAGAGAGCGCTTCAACCTCCTGTTCCCGGTTGGCATGCATCAGGGCCAGTTTGGGAATTCTGACCCGCTTCATCTCCGGAACCGAAAGGACTACTTCGCCCTGTTCCACTTTGCCGGAATAGACCCGAAGATAGGAGAGCATGCCACGCTGGGGGTCGCTGGCGAGCTTGAAAACAAGGGCTGAGAACGGGGCATTGGGGTCAGGGGCACGGGTCTCGGTCTTGCCGGTTTTGGGGTTGGTGCCACGGGCTGGTGGGATGTCAAGAGGAGATGGCAGATAGTCAACTACCGCATCAATCAGCTTCTGGATGCCCTTGTTCTTGAAGGCGCTGCCGCAGAGGACCGGCACAACCTTCAGCTCAATAGTGCCCCGGCGTAAGGCGGTCCTGATGTCTTCTGGGGTGATGGGCTCGGCATGAAGGTACTTGGAGAGGAGGTTTTCGTCAAAGGTGGTAAGAATGTCTAAGAGACGGTGACGGAACTCCTGAACCTCGGCTTTTCTCTCATCGGGCACGGGCAGTTCATCAAAGCTCGCACCCAGGTCATCGGAGTGCCAGATGTAGGCCTTTTCCAGGACCAGGTCAATCACACCTTGAAAACCATCTTCACTGCCGATGGGCAGTTGCACGGGGACTACCGGCAGCTCAAACCGCTCCTGCATCATTCTGACCACCCGGTAGAAGTCGGAGCCGAGCCGGTCGAGCTTGTTGACAAATGCCAGCCTGGGGACGCGGTAGCGGTCGGCCTGACGCCAGACCGTCTCGGACTGAGGCTCAACACCGCCGACACCGCAGAAGATGATGATGGCGCCATCCAGGACCTTGAGACAGCGCTCAACCTCAATCGTGAAGTCAACATGGCCCGGCGTGTCAATGATGTTGATGCGGTGGTCGCGCCAGTTGACAGTCGTGGCAGCGGCGGTGATGGTGATGCCCCGTTCCCGTTCCTGAGCCATCCAGTCCATCTGGGTGTTGCCATCGTCAACTTCGCCCATCCGATGAATCCGGCCGGTGTAATAGAGGATGCGCTCGGTGGTGGTGGTCTTGCCGGCGTCAATGTGCGCGGCAATCCCAATGTTGCGGATGCGGCCGAGCTCAATCTGGTTCATAAGGCACAATGGTATTGACTTCTGTCCTGGTGTCAAGAAGACATGGCGGCTGACGTCCTGCACCCTGTGCTGATTAGAGCTGAGACTCCCGGGCCGGATGTCAGAGCTTATAAGCCTCGCAGCCGATTCCCCCAACGCTGCTCCATGGGTAACCTGCGTTCTTTCAATCGCTTGGCTTTCTTATCCTTCTGGATTATGTCTGCACAGCCATGAGGCCAAAAGGCAAAGGATTTCCGCCGCTGCGGTGACGACAGCCCCTATATTAGATTAGAAAAATTGCAAAAACATAACAGACAGTCTGAAATCGGCCATCGGGTGGGTCGTCTGGGAGGCCGCCTCCCTCTCCCTTTCGGTCTGAGCCAGGCTCACCCCATCGGCCCGAGCCCGGGTTGGAGCCGCTCCTGCCGCCTCTCTGCCGGTTTCGGATTGAGCACCTACCCGAGCCTCCGGCTCCATCTCAGTCTCAACCTTGTTCCGACTCTCTGACCCTGTCCCGGCTCCGGTCTTCCTTGCGCCTTCGGTCTCTGCCCCGGTCCGAGCTTCGGATGCAGACTTGATTTCTGCCCTGGCAGCCCCGGGGTCCGGAACTTGCCATTGCCCAGGACAGTTGTGCTGGACAGACGGAACTCTCAGGGATAAAGTAATCCCATGTGCCGGACTCCCTTCTTCTGTGCTGCTCTGGCAGCTTCTGTCCTGTCCTGCCAGAATCACCGACCGATAAACCACGCTCCGACGGTGGTTATTACCTTTGGGCCTGTCAGGCCGGTCCTTGCCGACACGGTGCGGTTCCGGTGGCAGGGTTCGGATGTCGACGGCCGGGTTGTCGGCTACTATTACGCCGTTGACGATTCCACACCCGATAACTGGACCGACTCAACCGAGGTTATGCTGACCGGCCTTTCCTTCGGCCGGCACAGCTTCTATGTTCAGGCGTGCGACGACTCTCAAACCCGCTCTCAGGCGGCAGTCTGGCCCTTTGTGGTGGAGTTCGACAGCGCAGTCCTGCCGGCCGGGACCGATTCAACCCTGGATATTGCCACCTGGAACATCCAGAACTTTCCCAAACTGGGCGACTCAACCGTCAGCCGGGTGCGGAGTCTGGTGCATGGCCTGGCGCTTGACCTTTATGCCCTGCAGGAGATTGAGGACACCATTGCCTTCAGGAGGCTTTTGGCCGGACTGCCGGGCTATGCCGGTTTGTACTCGCAGGATGATTATGGGAGTTATTATCAGAAGACCGCGGTGTTATATCGGGAAGAGGTAGTGACGGTGTCCGGTGTTGAACAGCTCTTCTGGGAGAACGACTCCTTTCCCAGGCCGCCCCTGAAGATGCTGGTTACCACCCGGCACAATGGCCGCAGCTTCGACTTCGGCCTGATTGTTCTGCATCTCAAGGCCGGTTCCGGCTTTAGTGACCGGGCACGACGGGCCGGGGCCTGCCGGACGCTCAAGGCATATCTTGACAGTCTCATGGCACAGGGGCCTGAGCAGGACTGGATTGTTGCCGGGGACTGGAACGACCTGCTGGAGGACCCGCCGGCTGAGAATGTCTTCAGGCCTTTTCTCGACGACACCTTCAACTACCGGTTTCTCACCCGTCCCCTTGCCGGTAACCCTTACTACAGCTCCCTTTTATCCGGCGACGGAATCTTTGACCACCTGCTGGTGACCCGGGATGTGCTTGATGAATATGCCGGAGGGATAACCACTACTCTCCGGCTCGATGACCGACTGCCAGAATATGGCGCGGTGGTCTCAGACCACCGGCCGGTGATGGCAACCTTTCCGGTCTTTACTCTCAGGCACTAGGAGAGTGCCGAAGGTGGGAGTCGAACCCACAAGCCCATCGCTGAGCGGCGGATTTTGAGTCCGCTGCGTCTGCCAGTTCCGCCACTTCGGCGCCAGTGTCTGATTCTAAGATACCCGGTGTCGGAGTCAAGTCGGGAAGGATTGACAATCATTTCAGCAAGGCTACTCTCAAATCATGAGGACGATGAGATTGATCTCTTTATTTTTTCTCATCCTGGTTTGCGGTGGCAAGCCCAGGCCGGCACGGCCGATAGCTGAAGGAAGAATTGCCCTGCGCCCGGAGCAGACCTGGTATTCATTCTATCTTGCCGGCCAGAAAATCGGCTATGCGGTTTATCGCAACGAAAGTCTGCCTGACGGGTTCAGGTTCGAGGCCCTGAGCCGGATGAATGTTGGGATGCTGGGAACTTCTCAGAGTCTGCGCACCCGTTCGGTTGCGAGAACCGGTCGGGATTTGACGCTCAGGAGCTTCGAGTTTGAGCTCTCCTCCCGGGAGCGCTCCTTTTCGGCATGGGGAGAGCTCAAGGAGCGGGCACTGCTGATTACCGAGAAGGAGACCGGCCGGCGGCGGTCAATCCCGGTAACCGGACCGGTCTATCCGATTGAGGCGCTGGGCATGCTTGTTATCAGAGCCGAACCGGAGCCTGGCAAGACCGCTATCTATAACACCTTTGACGGCGCGGTCATGGATGTCCTGCCCTGCGAAGTGACGGTCATCGGCCCGGACTCGGTGACCGTTGAAGGTCGCAGTGTTCAAGCCCTGAAGATTCGGACAAGGCGGGCAAAGCTGAGCAGCACCAACTGGCTGGCTCAGGATGGGACCTCGCTTGTTGAAAGAACCGACATCGGCCTTGAGGCAGTGCTGACCGGTCAGGAGCAGGCGCTGGCTGGTGAAACCGAAAGCGCTAAACTGGATATTCTGGCTCTATTCCGGGTCAAGGTGGATACGGTCATATCCGAGCCGGACAGGGTGCAACGGCTGGTGGTGGAAGTGTCGGGAGTTGACACTGCCGATTTCCGGCTTGCCGGGCCAAACCAGAGGCTGATTGCAGCCAATCCCCTCACTTTAGAGATAACCACACCGGCGCTGCCCGATGGCCCGGTTCCTCTGCCGGTCAGGGCCGAGCATGAGTTCCTCAAGCCATCGGTCTCGGTCCAGTGTGACGACCCGCAAATCAGGGCAAAGGCGCAGGAGATTATCGAGAGTGTGGAGGATGGCAGAGAAGCGGCAAGACTCTTGATGGAATGGGTCTACCGCTCGCTCAGAAAGGAGGCGACCGCATCATTCCCGAATGCCAAAGACGTCCTGAAGCACCTGGCAGGCGATTGCAACGAACATGCGGTCCTCTACGCGGCACTGGCGCGGGCAGCCGGAATACCGGCAAGGGTTGTGGCGGGACTGGTCTATATGGAGGGCGCCTTCTACTACCATGCCTGGAATGAGGTCTTCCTTGGAAGCTGGATTCCGGTTGATGCGACATTCGGCCAGTTTCCAGCCAGCGCGGTTCATCTCAAGATTGTTGAAGGCGATATGGCTAAGCAGGCCGAGGTCCTGGGTGTGGTGAAGAAGATTGGCATAAAGGTTCTTCAGTTCGAATAGGGTAGCAAGAAGACGTTCCGCCAGCACGTATTCCACAATCCTCAGCATTACCCGCAACCTTTTGGCGGCATTGGAGTCAAAAATAAGATGAAGATAAACCTAACCTGTCTTGGGTTGGCGTTGGTGACAATCATTGTTCCGGTTTTTGCCTTTCACGGCGCAATCGAGGGCAGAGTATTTGACGCCCAGGGGCATCCGTTGACCGGGACCGAGGTGTGGCTTGAAGGTTTGCCGGTTGGAACGGCAACCGACGCTTCCGGGCACTATCTAATCGAGGTTCCGATGCATGGCCAGTTCCGGGTAGTTTACCAGTTCATCGGCTTCAAGTCCGAAACATTAGCCGTCTCGGTGGGACATGGAGAAACGGTAAAACGGGATGTAAGACTGCAGAAAACCCCAATCTCCGTCCCGGCAGTAGAAACTCGTGCCCGCCGAGAGACGGTCCACGAATCCAAGACTCCTGAGCCAACCGTTGTCATTCCGCAAGCCGCAGCCGAACAGGCGGGGAAGTCAACAATTGGTGAGGCAGCGACGCTGGAAACTGGTATTCAGTTGCAGAAGCGTTGCAGCGCCTGTGAGGCAAGTGAGGTTTCGATTCAGGGCTTACCTGGTCGCTTCTCCCTTGTTCTCCTAGAAGGGATGCCACTCTTCTCCGGCCTTGCCTCACGCTACATTCTTGACATCCTGCCGGTGGATTTCGTTGACCGGCTCGAGGTTCTCAAGGGTGCATCAGGTGCCATATGGGGAAGTGATGCGGTTGCCGGTGCGGTCAACATCCTTCTCATCCAGCCCACCGAGCCGTTTGAGGCAAAAGCCACTTACACCCGGCGCAGTTATGGCAATGACCTCTCCACCTTACTGGGCAGCAATCTCAAACCGTTGGGGCTTAGTGTAATTGGCGCCCATAGCGACCGCGGGTTTGTTGACCTGAATCAGGATACCATGGCTGAAAACACCGCCTTCCAACGCAACATCCTTCTCACGGGTCTGGATTATTACCCCGGTCTGAACTGGAGACTAAATACTGGAGGTTCGTTTGGTGACGAGATACGCCGGAGCGGGGCGATCATCCCAGATTCAGAATATTACACCAACCCTCTTGCCGAAAAAATCCACACCCAACGGTGGGACCTGTGGCAACGGACAAGTTTTACCGCCGGTAAAAGCAACCTTTCATTTCGGCTCGCGGTTTCAGAACACCATGAATCCGGAGTAGTAGAAAAGCGGGACTACTCAGCCGGGCAAACCACCGTTTACACCGATTTCACTGCCGGTCTCTCTCAGGTTCTCTCCGGCTTCTCTTTCTCCCGACAACTCATAAACGACACCCGTCTCTTTACGCAGAGATACACCGAAAATGACCTCGGAATCTGGACAGCCGGACAGGATATCTCTCTTCCCTTCCTCCCGTTTGCCAATGAGATTCTGCCCGCCCTGCGGGTTGACTTCAATTCCGACTACGGAACCATCTTCTCGGCTTATGGTGCAGTGAAACTCTACCCAGGGTTCTTGGACTTCAACTTCTCGGCCGGCACCGGTTTCCGGACACCGACCATAATCTTTGAGAGTATGGAGAACCTACCTTGTGGTTATCGCTATGCCATCCGCCGCGATACAAACATCACCCGTGAGTCAGGGGTTTCACTCCAGGCCGGTGTCGCAAAAAGATTCATTACTCCTGATGTCATTGCCGACCTGAGGTTGAATCTGTTCCGGCACCGGGTGAGTAACTTCATCACCGCGGAACTTCTCGGACTGGATACGGCAACCAATCGGGCGCTCTTTTATTATCATAACCTTGACGAGGTCGCTTACTCCACCGGTGCCGAGATTTCCGCCACCCTCACCCTTCTTCAGAACATCTCTGCTACCCTCAACGCCTACACCCTTTCGCCGCATAACAGCAACCATCAGACTCTGCCATTTGTCAAGCGCTGGAGCATCAACTACTCCACCGCCTATAAAATCCGACATTGGGGATTGGAGTTCAACGCTACCGGTGAGACTAACGGGCCGATGCTGGTGCAGACGGTTTATGAGAATGACAGCGTATCCGGCCATGATTCACCGGTGTATGCGGTCTTAAATCTGCGTCTGGCCAAGGAACTGAAAATCTTCCGGCTGAGTGTCGGCGTAAACAACATCTGGGACTATCACCAGCCTCCGTTGTCTTCCCACAGTAGTACTGAATACTACTGGGGTCCGATAATCGGCCGTGAGCTTTATGCTACAGTCTCGGTCAGCATCTGAGAGCAGCGAAAGTTTGCGTGTACCTATGAGCGAGGGGCGGCAACAAAGCCGCCCCTAACAAGTTTCAGCCCAAGGTATTACTTCTCTTCCTTTGGCTGTTGTTCGGGCAGTTCGCTCTCGAAGTCCGATTCCTTCATTACAATCTCAATCTTCGCCCTGGAGCGGAGCTCCTGGATAAGGGCATCGTAGAGTTCCTTTTCCCTTTCCCGACGGAGTTTGTTCTCTATCTTGCCCCTAACCTCGGAGAACGGCCGGGTGTAGGCCGGCTCCTTCTTTTCCATCTTGATGAAGGTGTAGGTGGAGTCATTGAGCCGGATGACGGAGGAGAAGCTGCCCGGAGTTAGACTGTAGGCAGCATCAACAACCTTCTTGTCGCGTGCCTTGTCGTCACGGGTGAGTCGGATTTCACCGCCGGCCCATTTGGAACCTGAGGTGGAGAAGCGGCGAATCATGTCGGCAAAGGAGAGCTTCTGGCTGGTGTCACGTTTGGTGACACGGACAATGAGCCAGCCATCAGCGAGGCGATAGGGCTGGCTGGTTGCGGTGGAGTCGAGCTGGAAGAGCCCTTTCACAAATCCCTGCGGCAGGGGATTCGTCAGGCGGACATAGGTGCCGAGTTTCAGGGTATCGAAGGCGGACGCGGCTCCGGACTCTGGCTGGGGCGGAGGGGTCTTGGTGAGTTCGTAGAATTGTTCTGGTGTCGCTATCGTGATGGGTTCGGGTCGGTAGAGCCGGTCTTCGGCTGAAATATCGGAGAAGGCAAAGCTGTAGAAGTCACCGCGGAACGGGCCGGCCAGCGGGCAGGATTGCCCGATGTCCGGGACGTTCTTCGCTCCGACATAAACAACCGGGATGTTGGACAACTGGG
>JBDRUJ010000052.1:0-10393 GCA_039801285.1 Caldifarciminota bacterium | reverse complement strand
GGTGTTTGCTGCAAAGCTACCATACCCGGCAGCCGTGTTGCTATAACCACCTGGAATTGTGGCATTGCCTCCGCTTGCCGTGTTGTCGTTTCCTCCGCCGATGGTAGCACGGCTGGCTGTTGCATAATTATTCCAGCCGCCGCCGACTGTTGCTTCCCAACCGCTGGCGGTGTTCTCATTACCGCCGGCAACCGTTGCATAAGGGCCACTCGCTGTGTTCCCGCCGCCGCCCCCTACCGTTGCATTACCGCTACTTGCCGTATTGTGACTGCCGCCACCGACGAAGGAGTGCATGGCTATAGCCTTGTTCCAGCGGCCACCGGCAACAGTTGAGGCAGTATCGGTGCTTGCATCACCGGCGACATTTCCATAACCACAGCCAACTCCGCAATAGACGCCATTGACTGTGTCCAGATAGCCGCCACCAATGAACGAGCCACGGCCCAATGCCCAGTTATTGAAACCACCACCGATTGTGCTGTAATCTCCGACCGCCTTATTACTCGTCCCGCCGGCCACAGTGGAACGGACCCCAAGGGCAGAATCATTGACACCTCCTCCAACTGTGGCATAGTCTGCGGCATAGTTACGGAGCCCGCCGCCGACCGTTGCGTCAATACCGCTTGCCGTATTTTCATAGCCACCGCCGATAGTAGAGTGTGACCCGCTGGCCAGGTTGGATTGACCACCACAGACCGCAGCGTAATTGGCAGTTGCACGGTTGTTTGCGCCTCCCGAAACGGTGGAACTCATTCCGGTGGCAGAATCGCCGTAACCACCACCAACCGTGGCAGCCTGACCACTTGCCGCGTTGTTCAGACCGCCGGCAACCGTGGTATAATTGCCGCCCGCTGTGTTGCAAAAGCCGCCACCAACCGTGGCACGCTCGCCGCTCGCCGTGTTCCGAAAGCCGCCACCAACCGTGCAATAGCCGTAGTTCTGGCCCGAGGCTCCGGTTGTGCAGGCAACTCCAAGGTTGGTATGGTTATAACGATAATCGCCATAAAGCATGTTGCCGGACCCGCCCCGGGCCATACCCAGTTGCCTGATGGTATAAAGCACGCTGTCCGGCGTTCCCCGGACCCAGGCGTTGTCACCCTGACCAATGCTGTCATTCCTCGGCTCCCAGGCAGAGCCGGTCCATTTCAGAACCTGACCACTGGGCTCCCATCTGATTCAGGTCTGCCGCAACAATCGTGCCATCGGCAATCTTGGCCGAGTTGACCGCACTCGTGGCAATCGTCGGGTTGGGATAGGTGCCGGTCAGGTCGCCACCAGCCGGGCCTGTTGGCGGCCCGCCAGCGCTGTCATCAGCCGGCGCCCACTGGCTGCCGTTCCATTTGATGACCTGGCCGGTAGCGGCTCCGGACTGGTTGATTTTCGGCATCGTGACCTCGCCATTGCCAATCTTGGCGCTGGTAACAGCACTGTTGGCAATATCGGCGGTCTGGACCTGCCCGTCCTGAATCATCGCACTGGTGATGGAGTTCGCCTGACCCTCGTTCACATATCTTGAGTCCAGGGCGCTCAGGTCGTTGCCATCCAGCCTTGCGGCGTTGTCGGAGCAGTAGCTGTAGGCGGCACTGACCAGACGCAACCTGGGCACTAGCTCAGCACCGCCACCAACCGCCATGCCAAGATAAAGGCTTCCGGCCTGCGGGACCGAGTCAATGGCATTGACCGCGCCCAATAGAACCGAGAAGAGTCCACCTTTTGTCCTGACGGTCTGGGTCTCGTTCCAGAACGGGCTTCCGCCAGAGGGCACGGTGTAGAGCCGGAACTGGACCTGATAGGTTGTGTCCGGCACCGGTATGCCCAGGGTGTCGGTCAGCTTGCCCTGATATGAAAGCATCTTCGGAATTGTTATGGCATCGGTGACATCAGCGATTGCCGGTTTGAGATTGACGGCCTTTTGCGGCACTACTGCCGCATTGTTGCCTGCCAGTGCCACAAGGCACAAAGCCAGGCATAGTAGCATCGTGGTTCTCTTTTTCATGTGTGCCTCCTGGTTAGTTAGAACCAGATGATGCGCAATAATACACGCTGGAAATGGTGTGTCAAATCTGTTTTCTCCACCGGGCATCGAGACTGGATTAGAGAAAGACTGAGCGTCACAGAAGGGGTAGCTCATGTGGCATTGAAATGGGCTTGGGAGAGAATGGAGCAAACTGCCTGACCCAGCATGGCGATAGTGGCAGGCAAGGCTCAAACCGAAATGGCGCCTGAGGCGACGATTGGAACCGCGGCCATTGTGGACTTCCATGGGGTTTTTATCGGGGACATCCATTCCCTGAGCCAGTGCGAATCGCCAGAAGCCAGAGTTCCGGCCCAGAAGGGGAAGTCAGGGGTTCTCGGAATGATGGGTTGGGAGACTATCTCCCCAACGGCCCTCGGGCAACTGAGGGGGCTGCTCCCTGGACAGACCAGGGGGCAGGGATGCCGGCAAATTGTCAATGACGCAATCCTTTGGAAAATCTGACGATAATCCAACGAACCCGGGCTAAGGCTGGGATTGACAGCTCTTCGGAAATGACCGAAAATAATGCGAACCTACGGGCCCCGAAAGCGACCTCAGGTCCCCTGCTCCCAGGAGGAGATATAACTCTCCTGCTCTGGTGTCAAGCGGTCGATACCAATCCCCATCGTCGCCAGCTTGAGCTCGGCAATCTGGCGGTCAAGCTCATCCGGCAGCTTATAGACCCGCCTCTCAAGTCTGCCCTGATTCTTCAGAATGAACTCGGCCGCCAGCGCCTGGTTGGCAAACGACATGTCCATGACCATTGCCGGATGGCCCTCTGCCGCCGCAAGGTTTACGAGTCGCGCCTCAGCCAGGAGGATGAGCCTTTTGCCATTCGTCAGCCGGTGCTCAACACAGAGTGGCCTCAGCTCGCGCCTTGCTCTTGTGATTTTCTTTAGCGCCGGTTTGTTTATCTCTACATCGAAGTGGCCGGAGTTGCAGATGATTGCCCCGTCCTTCATCGCCAGCATATGCTCGCGGTCAATCACATTGATGTTGCCGGTCACGGTGATAAAGACATCCCCGAACCGGCAGGCGTCAATCAGCCGCATCACCCGATAGCCGTCCATCCGCGCCTCAAGCGCCCTTATCGGATTGACCTCGGTAACAATGACTTCCGCACCCATGCCCCGGGCTCGGGTTGCCAGACCCCGGCCGCACCAGCCGTAGCCGCAGACGACAACCGTTGAACCGGCCAGTAAGAGATTGGTCGCCCGCAGGATGCCATCAAGGGTTGACTGGCCGGTTCCATAGCGGTTGTCAAACATGAACTTGGTCAGAGAGTCGTTGACGGCGATGATTGGATAGGCGAGCACACCATCCTTCTCCATGCTCTTGAGTCGGATGACACCGGTGGTTGTCTCCTCGGTTCCGCCCAGGACGCCTTTGAGCAACCGCCCTTTCTTCTGATGGATTGTTGAGACCAGGTCGGCACCATCATCGGTGGTGATGTGCGGCCCGTGGGCAAGTGCCTGCCGGATGTGCCGGTAGTACTGGCTGCGGTTTTCGCCCCTGATGGCAAATACCGGCACGGCCAGCTCCTTCACCAGAAATGCCGCAACATCATCCTGGGTGGAGAGGGGATTTGAGGCACAGAGCCGGACCTCGGCACCGCCGGCAACAAGCGTCGCAACAAGATTAGCCGTCTCCGAGGTCACATGGAGGCAGCAGCTCATCCTGACCCCTTTCAAGGGCTTCTCTTTCTCAAACCGCTCCCGGACCCGTGCCAGAACCGGCATGAACCTGCCGGCCCATTCAACCCTGGTCCGCCCCAGTTTTGCCAGACTCAAATCTTTCACATCATGCTCAACCATTGAATCCTCCTATCTCAGGGCCCGCCGCAACTCGGCGACCATGTCGGTCTTCTCCCAGGTGAAGAACTCAAGCCTCTCACCGGTTTTGGGGTCTTTTGCCACTCTGGGGGTTCGGCCGAAGTGGCCATAAGCCGCAGTCGGCTGATAGATTGGTTTCCGGAGCCGCAGATGCTTTATCATCCCCGCCGGTGTCAAGGGAAAGACTTCCCGGATAAGCTCAATGAGTCTCCCCTCCTCCAGTCGGCCCGTGCCGAAGGTATCAACCGAGAGGTCGAGCGGCTCGGCCCGGCCAATCACATAGGCAAGCCTCACCTCCAGCTCATCACAGAGCCCGGCGGCAACACAGTTCTTGGCGATGTAACGGGCCATGTAGCTCGCCGAGCGGTCAACCTTGGTCGGGTCCTTGCCGGAGAAGGCACCGCCGCCATGCCTGACCCGGCCGCCGTAGGTGTCAACAATCACCTTCCTGCCGGTCATGCCGGTATCCGACTGGGGCCCGCCAATGACAAACCTTCCGGTCTCATTCACATAGAATCTGGTCCGGCGGTCAATCAGCCCTTCGGGAAGAACCGGCCTGACAACCACATCAATTATCTCCTGCCGGGCCCGAGTTGTGATTCTTCTGCCCGAGCGGTCAAGGATTGACTCGTCATGCTGAGCCGCCAGAACCACACTGTCAACCCGGATTGGCTTGCCATCCTCATACTCAACCGTTACCTGGGATTTGCCGTCCGGCCGCAGATAGGGCAGAATTCTCTTCTTCCGCACCTCTGCCAGCCGGGCCGCAAGCCTGTGGGCCAGAAGTATCGGCAGGGGCATGAACTCCTCGGTTTCGCGACAGGCATAGCCGAACATCACCCCCTGGTCGCCAGCTCCACCGATGTCAACCCCCTGGGCGATGTCCGGCGACTGCTGGCCAATCACATTCAGGATGGCGCAACTGTCAGCCGCCAGCCCCTCCTCGGTGCTGGTATAGCCGACATCAACCAGCACATCCCGGACCAGGCGCTGAAGGTCAACCCAGCCCCTCGTGGTAATCTCACCCCCAACCAGCACCATCCCCACGGTGACAAATGTCTCGCACGCCACCCGGCCCAGCGGGTCCTGACGGAGCACCTCATCGAGAACCGCATCCGATATCCGGTCACACAGCTTGTCCGGATGGCCTTCGGTGACCGACTCCGAAGTGAATCTTGTCCGCATCATTCGCTCCTTTTTAGCGAAACCTCTCAATCCGGTATCGGCCGGTATTATTCTTGCGCACCACGCACCGGTAATAAAACCGTTCCGGCCTCTGCAGCACCAAACGCTCGAGCATCAGCCAGTCGCTCGGAATCAGTTCCTGACGCATCCTGGCAAGTTCCCCAATGCCAAACCAGCGGACCTCTCCCTCGCCTGAGCCTCTAATCCGGCTGGTGATGGCCTGTAACCGGCAGACCATTAGCAGATAATTCATCTTCAGCGACCGACCCGAAAAGAGCGATTCGGTCACAACCCCGCAGAGCGATTCGAACCGGGCCCTGACCCCCGACTCCTCCCGGACCTCACGGACCACCGCCTCATCAAGGTCTTCCCCATAGCGGACCTTGCCGCCGAGCATGCCCCAGAGTCCAGAAAACGGCGGCCTTTTGCGGCGGATAAGTAGCACTCGGCCACTATTGAAAACCGCCGCCAGAGCAACCGGCAGAGCCTCTCTCTTATCGGTGAGTCTCAATTTTCCAATCATAAAAAAACACCTGCTCACCGTCAAATAGGTCTCATGCTGAGCACCTGGCTCAGGACCGCTTCCACCCGAGTCACCGCCTCATCCGGCTCAGCACACTCAATCCAGACCGCATCCTTCAGGGAGCGGAACCAGGTCAGCTGCCTTTTTGCATAGGCGCGGGTCTTCATCTTGGCCCGGCTCACCGCCTCCTCAAGGGTAACTCTCCCATCCAGGAACTCCAAAAGCTCCGCATAACCATAGCTCTTACCAACCTGACTCTCAGCCCCGAGCCCCTGCTCCTTCAACCGCCGGACCTCCTCAAGCAACCCGCCGGCCATCATCTCGTCGAACCGCCGGTTGATTGCCTGCCACAAGAGCGGCCTGGGCCTGGTAAGAACAACATAGACCGGTTCAAACCGGCTTTGGGGATGAACGGTTTTCGTCCACTCGGAAAATGTCCGACCGGTAGCCAGCTCAATCTCCAATGCCCTGATGATGCGCTGACGGTCGTTAGGATGAAGCTGGGCCGCACGCTCTGGGTCGCTCTCCTGCAACCGCTGATAAAGCACCGGAGTCGCTTCGGACTCAAGCCTTCGGCGCACCTCCGGGTCGGTCCGGCTCGTCTCAAAGAACGGACGAAAGAGCGCCCGCAGATAGAACCCGGCTCCGCCAACAACTATGAACCGTCTGCCCTCACGCTCAAGGCGCTCCATCACCGCACTGGCATCACGGGCATAGTCGGCTGCCGAGTATTCAGCAGTTGGCTCGACAACATCAATCATGTGGAACTTCACTTTCTGACGCAGGTCCGGCTCGGGCTTGGCAGTTCCGATGTCCAACCCGATGTAGACCTGTCGCGAATCGGCCGAGACAATCTCCAGACCGAACCGCAGAGCCAGGGCTATTCCGACTGCGGTCTTGCCCGCGCCGGTCGGGCCGGTGAGCACCAAAACCCTCATACCCGGCCGAACCGCCGCGCCAGGTCGTCAAGGGTTATCTTGATGACCGCCGGCCTGCCATGGGGACAGAGATGGGGCTCCGCGCAGGCAAACAGCCGGTTGAGCAGCGACTCCATCTCCGGCTGGGCCAGACGCTGGCCCGCCTTCACCGCGCTCTTGCAGGCCACAAGTCTTGCCAGCCCT
Organism: Caldifarciminota bacterium; assembly: GCA_039801285.1. Lineage (GTDB taxonomy): Bacteria > Hydrothermota > Tepidihabitantia > Tepidihabitantales > Tepidihabitantaceae > JBDRUJ01. The sequence continues at coordinate 3,715 of JBDRUJ010000052.1, read as the reverse complement.
TCACCAACCGCTACCTGCTCCGATGCCACCCTGGGAAGTTCCGAAAATAGCTCCCTAATTTCATCCTTTCCGAGATATGAGCCGGCCGGAATGGTCTCAACCACCACCGTGTGGCCGCTGAACTTTTTCGACTCGATGCCCATCTCGGCCAGCCGCTCCGCCACCCTTTCATAGGCCTCAAACTCATCCGGACTCAGCTCCAGGGTTATCGGGAAAAGCAGCCCCTGCGGTGACGACGCTCTCCTCCCCTTCATTATCGCCTCATAGAGTATCCGCTCGTGAGCCGCATGCTGGTCAACAATCACATACCCTGAGGCAACCTGGGCCAGAACATAGCTGTTGTGCAACTGCCAGAATCCGCTTGGTGCCGTCTCTTCCAGCCCGAAACCGGGCTGGAAGAGAACCCCCGCCTCCAGCCCGACCTCGCTCCGTCTCGTTCCCAGCCGCTGTCTGACCGCCTCTGAGATGAAGTCAAACAGAAACCGCTCGTCAGCAAACCTGACCTCCTGCTTCGTCGGATGGATATTCACATCCAGTCGCGCCGGGTTGGTCTCGATAAACAGAATAAAGTCCGGATTGTTGCCGGAAAGCAAGGGGCTGTAACCGTCATAGACTGCCCGGTTGACCACCGGACTCCGCACCGGCCGCCGGTTGAAGAAGACTGCCTGGACCTCGCAGTAACTCTTCACCTGGCTTGGCTCGGCAAGATATCCCCGCACCGAAAGCAGGGGATTATCAACCTTCAGCTCGATAAAACTCTCAACGACCCTTCTTTCGACTAGCAGCGGCAGCCGCTCTCGCAGATTCGCAACCGGTGGCAGTGTCAAGATGGTGCGGCCATTGGCAACGAGCTCAAAACCTGTCTCCGGATATGCCAGACCATAGTTGCGGCAGACCTCAATGATGAGGCGGAGCTCATAATTCTCCGACTTGAGGAAGGCTCGGCGCACTGGCAGATTATAGAACAGCATCCTTGCCGTAACGGTCGTTCCCCGCGCCCTGGCCGTCTCTTGAATCTCCCTGATTTCGCCGCCGGCAACCTCAAGTTTTGTCCCGGGCTGACTCTCATCGGTATTGGTCTCGATGGTGAGCTGGGTCACGGCAGCGATTGCCGCCAGTGCCTCGCCCCGAAAACCATAGCTGGTGATAGCCTTCAGGTCCTCTATCGAGTTGAGCTTGCTCGTAGCGTGCCGGCAGACCGCCAGTCGGACATCATCCCTTGTCATGCCCCAGCCATCATCCGTGACCTTGATAAGGCTCTTGCCCCCATCCCGGACCTCAATCCTGATATGAGTGGCGGAGGCGTCGAGCGCATTCTCAACCAGCTCCTTGACGACCGCTGCCGGTCTCGTAATCACCTCACCGGCCGCAATGCGGCGCACCGTCTCCTCTGGCAACAGACGAACCGGACGCCGCTGGACACTCATGACGCTGAACGGAACTGACTCAAGAGAATCCGCCGGCCATCCGAGGCGGCTATCACCTCACAGCCGGTTCGTTCACTCATCTCGCGGGCAATGAGCCAAGGTTTGGCCCTGAGCATCGTCATCCCGAAATGGGTTATGACCGACAGCCTGGGCCGCATCACCCGCACCAGCTCCTCCACCTCCGGGACATGGAGATGGTCAAGGTCTGAGGGCCTTGCCCGGACCGTGTTGAATATCACCACATCGGCCTGATAGGCCTGGGCCAGCTCTGGGAAGAACCTGGTGTCGGCAATGTAGGAGACCGCCAGTCCGGGAATCTGAAAACGGAACCCGTAGACCTCCCCCCGGTGCTGATGCCGGACCGGACAGGTGAATGTTATACCGCCAAGACAGAACTCTCCGCCGGCTCTGAGCGTCACAACCGACTCCAGGAACTGACGAAGATAACGGAGCACCACCGGGTCGTCTCCCTCCAGGGCATCCGAAGGGGCAAAGAGTATTCCCCGGCGCTGAGTTCCGCCCATCGTCATCGCCTCAATCATCACATTGACATCGGCCGAGTGGTCGAGATGGCGATGGGAGACGAGAATTCCCGCTAGCTGGGTCGGGTCAAGCCTGTGCCGGCTGCTGGTTATTCTGACGAGGGCACCCGGTCCCGGGTCAACCAGAAATTGTGTCCCGTTCAGACAGAACCAGATGCCCCCTGAGGCGCGAACCTGCTTGGCGACGACGATTCTGGCTCCGCCCGAGCCGAGAAATACGAGAAAATCGGGCTGTTCCATGACCGCTGAGAATAGAAAGGGATTGAGCCGTAGTCAACAGCTAACGACCGGCAGCCTAAACCAGCCTCGTGCCGTTGAGCACCAGTTCAAACCGGCACTTCAGAAAATCTGCCGCCCGTCGCGATATCACCATCCGGGAGAGAAATATCTCAAAGTACTCCATCACCTGAGCGATGCTGGTATCAACATTCAGGTTGAAGACAATCCTCCGCTCCTCCCTGTCAACCGTCAGAGTTGACCGCCGGACCGCAAAGTTCACCCGGTCGTGGATGTCAAACTTGATAAGTGCAGGATTGCGCACCCGGCTCCGATGGACATCGGCCTTGTCCGCGAGAATCAACGCCGCCGAAACCTCGGAAACCGGATTGCCTCCCTCCTCATGATGGTTACCGATTGCTGCCATCACCCGGGCGGTATCGCGGTGCTCCATCCCCAGCCGCCGAAGAATGTCCCGGGCCAGAAGGGCGCTGACCCGCTCGTGCTGGTCCCGATTCACCACATTACCGATGTCGTGAAGATAACCGGCAATCCCGGCGAGCTCAGCATCCTCATCATTGTAGCCAAGGGCTAGGAGCACCTGACGGGCATTCTTGGCAACAAGTCGTGCGTGGCGCTGACCATGCTCGGTATAGCCCAGCACCGCAAGCTGCCGGTCAGACTCAAGAATCAGGGCCTGGACCTCTGGGTCCTTTACCACCTCTCGGAGTTTTACCATAACTCAGTCCACCTGAGTGTCAGTGGTAATGAGAATAGCGACCAGTCCTCTACGGCTGCAAACTACCCGTGGGCCGCGGTCCGGCCGTCGCGGAGGAACTCCTTCAGGTACTCCTCATAGTCGTGGAGTAACCTTTCATCGCCCACCAGTTGATTCTTCCAGCGAACCGAAACCTCATTGGCACCAAAGGTCTTGTCCAGAAAGACCTGAAGCTTGGCACCACTCGGATAGTTCTTATCATGGATAATCACACCGCTCGACGCCAGATTATCGCCACACACCGCGTAGATTTCACCCGCCGCCTCTGGGTCGTAATCCCAGTTCTCCGGCCCGCGCTCAGCCCGTTTATAGAGCAGAAAATCAATAAGATGGTTGGCAACCGATAGCATCAGGAGATAATCCTCTGATGGCGCAGTGCCAGCGACATAATTCTTGATGGGCAGATGGAGACAAATTCCGGATTCGCCGCGGCCTTCGCCGTAAAATATCCGGTCCGCGTCCAAGTAGTCGCAGAGGTTTTTAGGTGTTATATACAACACTCTCTCTTTATTTTATCCGTGAGTAACCTTCTGTCAAGAAAAGCGTGGAGCGTCTTTTTGTCATTGCGAGGAGCGCCACCCCTCCTGTCATTGCGAGGAGCGCCACCCCTCCTGTCATTGCGAGGAGCGCAGCGACGAAGCAATCCCTGTGGCGAGCGCAGCAAAACCATCACAGACCGCCACGGGCTTCGCCCTCGCGGTGACAGACAAAGGGAGATGTCATTGCGAGCAGCGGCACCCCTTCTGCCATTG
>JBDRUJ010000051.1:0-11005 GCA_039801285.1 Caldifarciminota bacterium | reverse complement strand
CCTAAAAAATTTCAAAGTTGACAAGTATTGATTTCTTAGTATATTGAAGGACTTCTGACGGACAGCGGCTGGAATTACCGGCGCGGATCCCGAGAAGATAAGAAAGGTTCGAAATCGCACAGATAGTAAAGAATAGGAGTTTTTTGCATAAGAAACTATGAGTACAATACGCAGTGCCAAAAAGATTAGAATAAAGCTCAAGGCTTACGACCACAGGGTCCTGGACCAGTCGGCCCGGGACATTGTGGATGTTGCGCGACGCACCGGCGCCCTGGTTGCCGGACCGGTGCCGTTGCCGACCAAGCGGACGCTCTTCACGGTGCTGCGTTCTCCCCATGTTGATAAGAAATCTCGGGAGCAGTTCGAACTCCGGGTGCATAAGCGGTTGATTGAGCTTTCCAACGCTACGGCCGAAATGGTGGACGCACTTATGAAGCTTGAGGTGCCGGCCGGTGTCGAGGTGGAGATAAAGTCGGCATGATTGGACTCGTTGGCCAGAAGGGCACCATGACCCAGCTCTACGATGAGAAGACCGGCGCGGTGATTCCGGTCACAGCCATCGAGGTGGGAGAGTGCGTGGTGGTTGGTAAGCGGACTGTCGGCAGGGATGGTTATAATGCGCTCCAGATAGGACAGGGTCGTCCTACAAAACGGCAATTGACCAGGCCGGTTGCCGGTGTTTACAAGAGGGCCGGTGTTGAGCCGAAGCGGTGGCTCCGGGAAGTCAGGGTTGATAATGTCGATGCCTATCAGGTTGGCCAGAAATTGACTGTCGAGCTATTTGCCCCGGGTGATATTGTGACCGTTACCGGCCGGACGCGGGGCCGCGGTTTCTCCGGAGGAATGAGACGCTGGGGCTGGGCCGGCGGACCTGATTCCCATGGCTCGATGTCCCACCGGCGCATCGGCTCGGTAAGCTCCGGCTCTTCTCCCGGTCGGGTCTATCCGCACCGGACTCTGCCCGGCCATTACGGCAACGAAAAGCTAACCGTTCGCGGTCTCAAGGTGGTGAGGATAGACAAGGAGCGCGGCTTGCTCTACGTGCGCGGAGCGATTCCAGGACACCGGGGTAGTGAAGTGATGGTGCGAAAGGGCTAGCGTGGTTGATATTCTTACCCTGTCGGGAACGGTGAAAGGCCAGGTTGAGTTACCTGAAGCGTGGTTCAATCGGACCGGCCCAAAGGGAGTGGTGTGGGAATCGGTGCGCTGTCTGCTTGCCAATCGGCGTGAGGGGAATGCCATGACCAAAACCCGGGCTGAGGTTTCCGGTACGGGGAAGAAACCATGGCGTCAGAAGCACACCGGTCGGGCGCGCCACGGTTCCCGAAGGACCAACATCTGGGTTGGAGGCGGCGTAGTATTCGGACCCAGGCCCCGGGATTACGGATATGAGATTCCCAAGAAGGAAAGGAAATTGGCGCTGGCATTGACCCTGAGCGCTCGGAATCGTGATGGCGCATTGAAGGTTATCGAGGATATCGAGCCGGCACACCCCAAAACCAAGGAACTGCTCCAGGCCCTTGCCGGTCTCAATCTGTCGGGCAAGGTTCTGCTGCTGGTTGATAGCCTGACCGAAAATCTGAGACTGGCGAGCCGGAATATTCCGTGGCTCACGGTGATGCCGGCCCGGCTGGTCAATGCCTATGAGGTTCTGGCTCACGAACAGGTGGTTTTCACCGAACGGGGCTTGGCCAGCTTTCTTGCGACAGTGGGGGGCAAATCGTGATTGAGCCAAGGCAGATTATTCTTGGAGTCTTGGTTACTGAGAAGTCGGAACGACTCAAGCAGAACGAGAGTAAGTACACATTTCGCGTCGCCCCGAGCGCCAACAAGGTGACAATCCGGCAGGCGGTTGAGAAACTATTCAAGGTCCATGTCACCGATGTGAAGGTGATGATGGTTGGGGGCAAGCAACGTCGGATGGGTCTTTATATGGGATACCGGCCTGACTGGAAAAAGGCGGTAGTGACCGTGAAACAGGGTGAGCGAATCGAGGCGCTGGAGCGTTAGCCATGGGCATCAGGCAGTATCGTCCGACAACCCCGGCCCGGCGTTGGTACATGGTTCTGACGAATGAAGACCTCACCCGGACCGAACCCCATGCCGCATTACTGGAGCCGATGCGGAAACACGGCGGCCGCAATAACACGGGTCGGATTACCGCCAAGTACCGAGGAGGTGGGGAGAAGCGGCACTACCGAATTATCGACTTCCAGCGGGATAAACTTGATGTTTTGGGAAAGGTTGTCTCTGTTGAGTATGACCCGAACCGGTCGGCAAGGATAGCACTGGTCTGCTATGCTGATGGTGAATACCGCTATATCATCTGCCCCGAGGGGCTGCGGCCGGGTGATACTGTTATCTCCGGCAGAAACCTGCCTATTCGGGTAGGGAATGCGCTGCCCCTTTCCGACATCCCGGTAGGTGTTGAAATTCACAACTTGCAGCTCTATCCGGAAAGTCGTTCATTCCTGGTTCGTTCTGCCGGCACCTCGGCCCAGATTCTCGCCAAGGAAGAGAAATGGGCGGTGATAAAACTACCTTCGGGAGAACTGCGGAAGTTCGACTTGCGGTGCTGGGCAACCATCGGCCGCGTTTCCAATCCGGAACACAAGGATGTTTCTATTGGCAAGGCGGGCCGGTCCCGACATCGCGGGAGAAGACCAAGGACCAGGGCAGTAGCCATGAACCCCGTGGACCACCCGATGGGCGGTGGCGAGGGGAAGAGTTCCGGAGGCCGGCATCCCTGCTCAGCCAGCGGCATGATTGCCAAGGGATTCAAGACTCGTAACCGCAAGAAGAAGTCGAGCGCATTGATTCTCCAAGGGAGGCCAAGGTAATGGGACGGTCAATCAGTAAGGGCCCTTATATTGATGAGAAGCTCTTCCGGAGAATCAGAGAGCTTACTGAAAGCGGTGAGAAGCGGGTAATCAAGACCTATGCCCGGCGCAGTGTGATTCCCCCGGAGTTTGTCGGCCATACTATTGCGATTCATAACGGTAATCGCTTCATTCCGGTTTACATCACGGAAAGAATGGTTGGACATCGCCTTGGTGAGTTTGCACCGACACGGACATTCCGTCAGCACTCCGGGCAGCGGAAAGAGAAAACCGCTGAAGAAAAGAGGGAGCACTGATGCTTGAAGCCACTGCACTCAGCCGGTTCCAGCGCGGGTCGGCCCGGAAGCTGGGAAGAATTGCTGACCTCATCCGGGGCCGGGATGTGCCCGAGGCAATGAAGATTATGGCGTTTCTCGCCAAGCCGTCAAAGACCCCGGTCGAGAAGACACTCCGTTCCGCGGTTGCCAATGCCCTGGTCAAGGCCGGAAAAGCCAAACTGAAGGAAGAAGACTTGATTGTTGCCGATGTCAGGGTTGAGACGGGGCCGATGCTCAAAAGATGGCAGCCCGGGCCGCGGGGCATGGCCTCGATTATCCGGCGCCGAATGTGCCATGTTTTCGTCAGGGTAACGACAAAAGCGGAAGTGAAGGTCTAGATGGGACAGAAGACGCACCCACTCGGATTCAGATTGGGAATCACCAAGGATTGGAAATCGTCTTGGTTTGAGAAGAAACACTATCGGGACTATCTGCACGAGGATATCAAGATCCGCAGCTATATTGAGGCAAAGCTGGCCGAGGCCATGGTCTCTGATGTAGAGATTCGCCGGGTGGCAAACCGGACTACTGTAACCATTCACACCGCCCGACCGGGCATGGTATTTGGAGCAAGACGTCAGGCGCTGGATGCATTACGCGAGGAGATAAAGCGGCTGGTAGGAAGAGATGTTCAGATTCTGGTAGAGGTCGTCCGGGTTCCGGAACTCGAGGCAAAGCTTGTCGCCCAGAGCATTGCCCGGCAATTGGAACAAAGGGTGGCACACCGCCGAGCCATGAAGCGCGCGGTTACCCAGGCCATGAGGCTTGGCGCCCAGGGTATCAAAGTTGCAGTTGCGGGACGCCTGGGTGGGGCTGAGATTGCTCGGAGTGAATGGTATCGGGAAGGCCGGGTGCCTTTGCAGACGCTCAAAGCCGATATTGATTATGCAGTGGACGTTGCGAAGACCATCGCGGGAACCTGCGGCGTCAAGGTTTGGATTTTCAAGGGTGAGATTGAGAACCGCGGGAGGTCGTAGCCGATGCTGATGCCCAAGCGGGTTAAGTATCGTAAGGCGCAACGGGGCAGAATGTGTGGTAAGGCTACATCGGCAAACCGGGTTGATTTTGGGGAGCAGGGGCTAATGGCGCTGGAACCCTGCTGGATTACCGCTCGGCAGATTGAGGCTGCCCGACTCTGCCTCACAAAGTATCTGAAACGCACCGGCAAGTTGTGGATTCGCATCTTCCCGGACAAACCGGTTACGACGAAGGGTGCCGAGTCCCGAATGGGTAAAGGGAAGGGAACGCCGGAAAAGTGGGTGTGTGTTGTCAAACCCGGAAGGGTCATGTTTGAGCTTGGGGGGTTGCCAGAGAAAGAAGCGATTGAGGCTCTTAGACTTGCCGGCAGCAAGATGCCGTGCAAGACAAGAGTTGTCACTCGTGAGGAGATAAGCTATGAAGGCTTCTGAGTTGCGGGAACTGACTCGCACCGAGCTGGAGCAGAGACTTGAGGCACTCCGGGATGAGCTTTTCAAGCTCCGGTTGCGCAGGGCTCAGGAACAATTACCTAACCCGTTGCGTCTCCGGACGCTGCGTCGGGAAATCGCCCGTTGTCGGACGGTTCTCAAAGAACAGGAAATGAGGCAGAGAGGTGATGACAAGAGTGCGTAACCCGCGACGAAGTCTCATCGGGACTGTGAAGTCGGCCAAGATGCAGAAGACCGTTGTGGTTACCGTGCAGCGGCTGGAGATGCATCCCAAGTACAAGAAGTTCATCCGGAAACGCACCAAGGTGTATGCTCATGACGAACGGGCGGAGTGTCAAGAAGGCGACCGGGTCCTGCTCATGGAAACCAGACCGATATCTAAGCTCAAGCGCTGGCGGGTGGTGAAAAAGCTGTGATTCAGGAATACAGTCGGCTGGTCGTTGCGGATAATTCCGGTGCCCGGCAGGTAATGGTTATCAAGGTATATGGAGGGTCCAAACGACGCTACGGGTGGTTGGGTGATACGGTGCTCGTAACGGTAAAGGATGCGCTGCCGAATGGGCCGATAAAACCCGGTGACAAGTCTAAGGCGGTTATCATCAGGACACGCAAGGAACACCGTCGTCTTGACGGGACTTATGTGCGGTTTGACGACAACGCCTGTGTTCTGATTGACGACAAGGGTGAACCCAAGGGGACACGCGTGTTTGGCCCGGTGGCACGTGAGTTGCGCGAGCGCAAGTTCACGAAGATAATTTCGCTTGCTACCGAGGTAATCTAATATGAGATTACGCAAAGGCGATATGGTTGAAGTAATTACCGGTGAGGAGCGCGGTCGGCGGGGCAAAGTGCTCAGGATTGAGAAGGACAAAAAGACCGGTCGGGTTCGGGTGATTGTCGAAGGACTGAATCTAGCAAAGCGCCATCAGCGGCCGCGCGGAACCACTCAGCCGGGAGGCATCGTCGACCTGCCGAATCCGATTGATGAGTCGAACCTGGTTCTCTTATGCTCGAAGTGCGGCAAGCGGACCAAGGTGAGGCGTGAGCGGCATGAAGGACGTCGGGTGCGAGTCTGCAAGGAATGTGACGAGATTATTGACGTATGAAACTGCCGAGATTGAAGCAGGCTTATCTGAGTAGGGTTGTTCCTACATTGACCAAACGTTTCGGTTATAAAAACCAGCACCAGGTGCCCCGGCTGGTAAAGGTTGTTGTCAGTGTAACTACGAAGGATGCCGTGCAAGACCCTAAGGTGCTGGATGTAATTGCCGATGACCTGGCGGCGATTACCGGTCAGCGACCGGCCCGCACATATGCCAAGCGAGCAATATCGGCATTCCGAATTCGAAAGGGTATGCCAATAGGACTCAAAGTGACGCTGCGCGGTGACCGGATGTATGAGTTTATTGACCGTTTCTTCAACTTCGCTACGCCCAAGATACGCGATTTCCGAGGGTTCCCTACTGACTCGTTTGACGGCAGGGGTGGTTACAATCTGGGATTGACGGAGCAGGTAGTGTTTCCAGAAATAGAGGTTGCCAAGGTCAAGAAGCTTACTGGTATGAATATTTCGTTCCACACTACCGCCAAGCATGACGATGAGGCCCGAGCGTTACTTGAAGAACTGGGCCTGCCTTTTGCAAAGAGGAAATAATATGGCAAGAAGGTGTCAGATAGTCAAGTCACAACGAGAACCGAAGTTCAAGGTTCGGAAGCACAACCGATGCCTACGTTGTTTCCGACCGCGTGCGGTTTACCGCCAGTTCGGCCTGTGCCGATTGTGTTTTCGCGAGTTGGCGCTGCGGGGCGAAATTCCCGGAGTGCGGAAAGCAACCTGGTAGGAGGGAAGTTGGACCCGATTGCCGATTTTCTAACCAGGATTCGCAACGGCCTTGCGGCCCGACATAAGGAGATTGTCGTGGACCATTCACGGATGAAGTTTGAGCTTGCCCGGGTGCTTATGGAAGAGGGTTTTATCAGCAACTTCCGAGTTGAAGGTGATGGACCCCGGAAACGGATAATTATCAGTTTGAAGTATCAGGACGACGGCAGCTCAGTAATCCGGGGCGTGGAACTTGTCTCCCGTCAGAGTCGCCGAGTTTATGTGGGCAAGTCCGAAGTGCCCAAGGTGCTCGGTGGTCTGGGAATAGCAATTCTCTCTACGCCTGAAGGTATCTTGACCGACCGCGATGCTCGACAACGAGGCGTGGGCGGCGAAGTCATCTGCAAGGTGTGGTAAAGATGGCAAAGACCTACCGTCCGGTCCCAATCCCTGCGGGTGTTGAGTTGCGAGTCGAATCTGATACCGTCACGGCAAAAGGTAGGCTGGGCATCTTGAGTATTCCAAAGCCTGACGGGGTCTTGGTCAAAACCGAGGATAATAAACTGGTTGTTGAAGGCGATGCCAATACCAGTCGAAGGGTAGTCGGAACCACCAGAGCATTGATAATCAACATGTTAGTCGGCGTCACCCAAGGATATGAGCGGGTCGTGGAGCTTCGAGGTATGGGTTATCGCATCCAGAAGACAAAGGAAGGCCTTCAGGCAACATGTGGATTTTCCCATCCGGTAGATATCGTTGCCCCTCCAGGAATCACACTGGACGTCAACCAGGTGCCTAATCCTGAAGACACCAAGGAGCAGATGTTTGAAATAATTATCAAGGGGATTGATAAACATGCGGTCGGTGCCATGGCGGCCCGGATTCGGGCGATCAAGCCACCGGATTCCTACCATGGCAAGGGCTTTCGCTACCGCGGGGAAAGGGTTCGGAAGAAGGCGGGCAAACGAGCGGTGGGTGCTCAGCAGTAGAATCATAATACAAGCTGCGTTGAACCATCCAGCGCTTGACATGTTGTGGTTGCCAGATAGGATTGAATGTTCCAGCCCCATCGTCTAGTCCGGCCAAGGACGTCTGGTTCTCAGCCAGAAGACTGGGGTTCAAATCCCCATGGGGCTATAAATCTGGGCGGAAGCTCCCAATGGGCGTGGTTGACATTGAAACGGTAGTTCATATGCTTTGATATGATAGGAATTTTCCCGCAATGGGAGAATATTGTCAAACATCATACCAAACTAAAAGGAGGTTCAGGATGAAATCCAGCACCATAATGCTGGGACTGGTGCTACTGCTGGGCCTAAGTCTTGCAGTTACCAACAGCGACCAGACCGAGAAGGTGAAGCTGTATTACGGCACAATCGGTTCCGAGGATTATATCTGGGGAACTGCGCCGGCTGGCAATCCGGCAGATGCCTGGCAGCTTCACAGCAACATGCCTCAGGCACTGATGGATAACTGTGCCGCGGCGAATGATTCTCATGCCTATGTCATCTCAGGCTACAATACGAGCCATCCGAGGTTCCTCTTCCGTCACCCAATCGGCAGCACCACCTGGCAGACTCTGGCTCAGCCGCCCCAGGAGATATCCAACGGCGGCTGCGCCATTATCGGCGACACGCTCTATTACTGTTCGGGTTACACCTACGAGACCGGCACAACTGTGGACACTCTTTGGAAGTATTCCATTAGCGGCAACACCTGGACTTCGGCGCCAGGACCGTTTACCGGGACAACCTATAACTGGCAGCCGCTGATTCTTGCCTGTCAGGGCAAGCTCTATTATATCTCGGGCTGCAACCAGCCTGGTGCGACCAACCCGTCGCGTGAGGTATATGCCTACACCCCGGGTGCGGGTTGGACGCGGGTTGCCGACATGAATCAGGGTGCGGTGTTCATGGCCGGCTGGGTCTATCACGACACAATCTGGGTTGCCGGTGGCGTGGTAAACAACCCTCCGGGCATAACCCGGACCGAGTTCTACGACCCGGTGGCGGATACCTGGGTTATTGACAACACGGTATTCCCGCAGCTTCCTTATGGCGTGTGGGGACATTCCGGAGGGATTGTAGGCAATACTGCGTTTATTGCCGGAGGTGTTGACGCTGCCGGTCAGCTTACCGATTCGGTGGCTTACTTTGATTACACCAGCAGGAGCTGGAGCGTTGCCGAACCCATCTATCTGCGGGTTTACCGGGGCGCGGGCGCCGGGAACCGCGATGGCAAGGCAGTGGTGTACGGCGGCTCGACCGGCGGGTTCACACCAACTACGGTCTGCCAGTATGAAGTGTTCTCTACTGGCAATGAGACCGATGTGGGCGTAGCTCAGATTGTTACACCACCCCCTATCGTTACTCCAGGTCTTTATACGCCAAGGGCTAGAATAAAGAACTTTGGCACCCAACCGCAGTCGAACATCCCGATAGATTGCTGGATAGACTCAGCTGGAACCAGAGTGTATGAAGAGAACGTCACCTATCCCGGACCCCTGGAACCGGGTGCGACTGCCGATGTTGACTTCTCGCCCCAGTGGCGGGCGGTCGGCGGCAGCTATGATGTGACGATGTTCACTTATTTGGATGGAGACCAGCTACGGTCCAACGATACCATGCGCAGCACGACTAGGGTGATGCAGTACACGATTGACTGGTTCCAGAGCGACACCATCAGGCCCGACCGGGTCAGCCGGACAGCAGTTTGCACCGATGCCAGTGGCAATGTCCATGTCATCTGCGGCAACTGCTACAATCATACTACCCATCCCTATGACCAGATTTACGATACGGTTGCGAACACCTGGTCACAGGGACTGCAGCATCCGGGCGGCGGAGTTCACAACCATGATGCGGTGCGGATTGGCGATGTCATCTGGTGCGGCGGCGGCAGCTTAGGTTCTAGCGGTTACTACAACAATATGACCAAACTGGACCTAGGCGCCAGCACTTGGACTGCAGCTGCGGCAATGCCACAGTCCAACCTGCTTTACTACTCGCTTGAGGAGTATGCAGACAGTGGCTGGGTGTTCTGCTTTGGCGGCTGCCCGAGCGGTGGTAGCACAATCGCCAACGCGTACAAGTACAATACAACTACAAACTCCTGGACGCCGATTGCCAACATGCCAGGACCGCGGCGGAATCCGATGACCGCGCGCGTTGGTGATACCATCTACGTGATTGGCGGCATGGAGGCAAACGACTACACCAGCACCCGAGGTACCGTCTGGAAGTACTCGGTTTTAGGCAACACCTGGACAGTGGCTCCAGATACCATGCCTGATGCTCTGGGCTGGGGTAAGGCGGTGACCTACGATTTTGCCGGCTTCGGGACCTATATCTATGTTATGGGTGGCTATCGCCGGGGAACGGTGGTGAATGCCTGCTGGCGCTATGACCCGATTGGTCACACCTGGAATGCCGACCGGGCGCTCCTTACTGCTACCCGTTCGCATGGTGCGGACATCGCCGGAAACTATATCTGGGTTGGCGGCGGCTGGAATTCATCCAACGGCATCCTTCCCAATGTGCAGAAGGGTATCATCGCTATCGTCGGCGTGGAAGAAGGCAAGCCGAGCATCAACTGGGTGAGCGGTTTTGAGCGGATTACACCGACCGTCGTGTGCGACCTTGCCCGAATCAGCTACTACGTTCCGGCAAAGGGCAATGTGAATCTGTCGGTTTATGATGCTTCGGGCAAGCTGGTGCGGACACTGGTGAGCGGCGTATCGGAGCCGGGGACCAAGACCGTCACTTGGGACAGAAAAGATAAGACTGGCACTCGTGTGGCTAGCGGAACCTACTTCTACCGTCTGACAGTTGATGGGAAGTCGGTTTCGGCCAAGGCGATTGTGCTCCAGTAACCCACCCAAAAGCTTGAGGCCGTCCTTTTCGGGCGGCCTCTTTTATTTGACAGCTATCGACTGGCCGACAGCTACCAGCGCATGACCGCCGATGCCCAGGTGAACCCGGTCCCAAATGCGGTCAAAAGGACGATGTCGCCGTCCATTATTTTTCCTAACTCCCGGGCTTCGTCAATCGCCACCGGAATTGTGGCCGCCGACATATTCCCGTAGCGGTCAAGGACCACAAACATCTTCTCCGCGGGGATTCCGGTCCGCTCGCGTGTCGCCTCCATAATTCTCATATTTGCCTGGTGGGGGATAAAGAGCTTTATCTCGTTCACCAGGACATTGGCTTCTTCGAGTGCCTTCAAGGCCGATTGGCCCATCGCCCGCACCGCATGCTTGAAGACCTGATTACCCTCCATATGAACGGTGTGGGCCATCTCCTTCAGGGTTTTTTCACTGGTTGGCATCCTGGTGCCCCCAGCTGGCTGATATAAAAGCGGTGCCAGATTTCCGTCGCAACCCCAGTTGGAGCCGAGGATGCCTGAGCGACCGTCACCCGGCACCACCACCACCGCCCCGGCACCGTCACCAAACAAAACGCAGGTTGCCCGGTCCTGCCAGTTCACCACCTTGGACATCACCTCTCCTCCGGCAACACCGACCCGTTTTGCACTACCGGCTTGAATCAGGTTGGCGGCAATCTCCAGCGCAAAGAGAAAACCGGAACAGCCGGCGCTGAC
>JBDRUJ010000050.1:0-11081 GCA_039801285.1 Caldifarciminota bacterium | reverse complement strand
TGGCTTGCCGGGCGTATTCGCCTTCGGCTGAGAGGTTCTCAATCACCGTCCGGAAGTCGGTTCCGAGGAAGAGTTTTGTCCTGCCGGTATCGAGCCTGGTCCAGTTCGGGTCGTCAAGGAGCTCGGCATCGCCAGGCAGGTCAAGCAACCTGGCATCCGGAACGATGCTGCGGCTGGCTCGGAGCGATAGGGCGTTGACCCCGATTCTTGTGCCCGTGGGAAATCCGAGGAGGTCGGAAAGGTCCAAGCGGAGATTGCCGCCGAGGTCGGTCTCTTTGAGAGCGTCCTGGAATGTCGGATAGCGCGGTGTGGTGACAATGTAGTAGTTTACCGTCGAGTCGGGGTTGAGAATTCCATCCCGGCTGGTATGGGAATAGAAGGCGAGCAGTCCGAACCGGTCGAGCTCAAGTTCGGCGGCACCACCACGCAGTCCGAACCCGGGGTTCTCGTTAAGGTCGTTGAACAGGCCCTGGGGTCGCTGGTAACTTCTCGGCACGAGCTCCGAGTTGTTGTCCATGAGCAGCCCCTGACCCAATGTCAGACGGTAGTCACCGAGCATCAGCCGTCTCAATGGCCCGACTCTCTGAATCTGACCGAAGCCCTTGAGACCAGAAAGGCCGCGGGTTTCGTAAAGTTTCTGGATGGTCCAGAGTCCGGCCCGATAGTTTTCGCCGAGCCGCAGCCGCAGCCGCTGCCGAAGAGTGGAGCGGTTATTCATGGCGGCAGCGTAGTTCCGTTCCGCCTCAAGCCTTGTCCGCAGAAAGTCGAGTTCCGCCTGAGTGTAACCCGCCTGTCGGAACTGCGCACTGTCAGTGACAATGGTTTCGAGGGCCTGGTCAAACTCTCGGACTGTGGTCTGAAGAGTCCAGCCTGGGTCGGTTTCAAACCGGACCCGGTAGTTGCCACCGATGGTTGTCGGCCTCGCATCGGCAAACGACACATAGTTCCTTATGCCTCGATACCCGTAGCTGGAGAGGCCGTCAACCTTTGTGGCCAGGTCCCGGCGGCTTTCAATCCGGGCTCCGGATTTCAAGAACCTGGCAACGGCAACCGCATCAATCAGCGAAACATTTTCCAGCATCAGGAGGTCGTCAATCCCGGCCCGATTGATGTTGAGCGGTGTTACTGCCAGGTCCTGCCACTCCTCGACAACCGCCCTTGTCGGGCCGTCTTCCGATGCCAGCCGGCGCTGGAGCCTTTGGACATTTTCGGTTCTTTTTGCTTCCCAGTCAATCGGGGTCACCCTTATAAGGGGTTTCAGCTCCTCCAGTTTTGCCGAGTTGATTCCCGGAATTTTCATGAGGTCATAGATGCTGTTCAGACGGCCGTAGAGTTGAAGATAGTCAAAGATGGCCTGGGCCACTGCCGAATCAACCGGCAGCTCCCTCAACTGGGCAAGGGTTGGCTGTCGGTTGATGTCCAGTTGATTGTTTGGCCCATAGGCGGCCAGAAGGAGCAGAAGGAGATGGAGCATCTAGAATTGGAGTAAAAGCCCAAGGTCATGGGTCAGGGGCATGACCGGATGGGTCAGAACCGCATAGTCCAGGAAGATTTGCCGAACCCCAAGTCTGAGCCCGAAGGCAAGCCGGACCGGTTCGGTCTGGACACCGGCCCGGACTGTCAGATGGTCCTGGATGATGCGGAACTCCTGGCCGACGGCAATCCTTGTCGGCTGTCCCGGTTCCTTGGAGATGTCGAGCGCCGAATGGATTTCGGGACCGGGCGAGAATCCCAGGCCGAATGTCAAAAGCCGGGGGAGTTCTTCTCCGGCGAGCCGAGGGGTGTTGAGATTGTGGACATAGAAGCCGGCAGTCCAGAACCGGTAAACCCGGCAGAAGAGCCCAAGGTCAAGACCAAATCCGAATCCCTGGCCCAGCCCCTTCTGGGAAAGGTTATAGCCGTTCAGGCCGTAGCCGAACCCCAACCCTTCAGCCAGTTGGAACCCATGGCAGAGTTTCAGGGAACGTTGCGCCTCAAGCTCAAATCCTGTCTCCTGAGCCCGGAGCCCGACCGTTCCCAGCTTCGGCAGGGGCAGGCAGACGCCGAACTCCATGGTGTGGAGACCGACACCGGCTCCGCCGTAAAGAAGCTTGTAGAAGCCCTGAAACTGACGAACCTCAACCTGGAACAGGCCAGCGGGATTGAAGTTCATTGCGCCGATGTCGTCGGCAACTGCGGTAAATGCGCCGGCCATGCCCTCAGCCCGCACCGAAGATTCATTCTCCTCAAAGCCAGCGAGGGCCGGGTGAAAAGCGAAAAGGACGGCCAGGACACCGCAGAGCAGTTTGATTGGACTCATTTTAGCATCCTTATGATTACCGGTCAGCAAACGATTCTATTGACAAACAGCGGCCAGTCAATTGGCTCTTTGCCAGCGGCTATCGGGCTAACAGCAACCGTGAGCGGACGGCACCCCGGGTAGTAACCAGCTCAAGCTGATAGACCCCAGCCGGGATGCCAGTAAGGTCCAGGCGAATCTCGCCATTCCTTATAATCGGGCTTTGGTCAAGAACCGTCCGGCCCGAAACATCCTGCAGGCGAACCAGCAGGGGCAGACCCAGTCGGCCGGGCTTGAGCGTGACTACGCCTCGACTCGGGCAGGGCCGAATACTCGCTGTCGGACAAGGAGCCGGTTCTCTTGGAGCGGTAGTGAGTCCGGTCCCAAAGGAGTAACGATAGGCGGCACTGTTATTCGTTCCACAGAAAATGGTGACACCACCGCTACCAGCGAACTCAAGCCAAGTTATCGCCTTGTTTCCCAGGCCGGCATTGAAAGGCTGCCAGCTGATGCCGCCATCGGTCGAAACCGCGACTCCGGAGTCGCCCCCGACAAAGATTGTGTCGGGACCATCAGGATATAGTCGGACCGAAGTCAGACGGCGGCCTCGATAAAGAGACGTCCAATGAGCACCCTGGTCGGTGGTGCGGAATAGACCTCGGTTTGTTGCGGCATAGACCGTCTGCGCGTCGCGCGGGTGGATTGCCAGGCAGAAAGCCGAGTCTATTGCCACCGGGCATGAGAGCCAG
Organism: Caldifarciminota bacterium; assembly: GCA_039801285.1. GTDB lineage: Bacteria > Hydrothermota > Tepidihabitantia > Tepidihabitantales > Tepidihabitantaceae > JBDRUJ01. The sequence goes on along the minus strand of JBDRUJ010000050.1, from coordinate 8,054 downwards.
GATTGGCCGAAGTCGGTGGAGTAGAAGACATTGGGACCTCCTGACACGGTGCCGGCGGCATAGATGAGATTACGGCTTGAAGGGGCTACGGCCAGGGCATAGCAGTAACCGGGTGAGTTGCCGGAGAGGTTGTGCCGAACCCATGTGGTGCCACCATTTCGGGAACATGAGACGACGAACGACCAGTTGGTTTGAGTTGATGGTCCCTGGCCGCCAGTGAAGACTAAGTTGCTGCTGTCGGGATGGACGAGGCAGCAGCCGCCATCGGCATAGTAGGAGTCTAGCTGTTCCCAGACGGACCCGCCGTCTGTGCTCCTGAAGAGCTCGGCATTGCCTCAACCCTTTCCTTCCAGGGCATAGAGGATGTCTGAGTCCCAGCCCCGTGCCACGGCGATGGCGCAGATGTTACCGCAGGAAAGGAAGTCGGAACACCGAGTCCAGCTCTCGCCGGCATCGGTGCTCCGGAATATGCCATTCTCGAACATCTCCAGATAGAGCCGGTTCTGGTCATCAGGGCTGAGCGCGATTGTCGAGATATTAGAGAAGCGCATCAGATGATGGGACTCGGTCCAATGTCTTCCCTGGTCACTGGTGCGGAACACGCCGGTCGTGCCGTAGAGATAGGCAACGGTTCCTGAATCGGGATGGGCGAGAATGGTGTAGCCCTTGGTGAGGTCGAAGCCCGGACTGGGGACCTCCCAGGTGGCACCCGCATCGCTTGAGATATAGAGCCGGGCCAGTGAATCATAGCCGATAGAGTAGGCAAAGCGCCCGACCCGGAGCGGGGTCACTACCGAGAGTGTCCGTTCCATCGGGCCGGTTCTGAGCCAGGTCCGACCGGCATTGGTCGAACGGAAGAGACCGGCACCGGTTGCGGCGAGGATGATTTGGTGGTCGTCATGGTCAATCGCCAGGTCTTCAACCGTAACCTGAGCAGGGAGGCCGGAATGGCGTAACTCCCAGGTGCTGCCACCATCGGTCGAGCAATAGACCAAGGAGTCGGTGCAACCAACATAGACGGTGCCATTTTCCACCGGGTCAGCCACACAGGATGTGGCATAACGGCCGGTGGCACTGGTATCAGGGAAGGAGACGCGCCAAGTCAGGCCATAGTCTGTGGAGATATAGACCGCCGGGAAATAGGTGGTAGTGATGTAGTAGCCGGCGATATAGAGCCTGCCGGGTTCAAGCGGGTCGGCTGCCAGCCCAATCCCCTGACCGGGCAGCGCAACAAAGGTCCAGGTCATACCGGAGTCGGTGGAACGGTAAATGCCTTCCATCCGGCCCGCCGCATAGATGATGTTGCTCTGATGGGGGTCAACAACGAATGTCGTGACGTAATAGTCGGGAAATCGGCTGAACTCGGCCCAGCTGCTGCCGCCGTCTAACGATTTGTAGATGCGTGGATAGTCGGGATATTCGCTGGGCACCGCCAACATCAATTGGGGTTGCTGCGGGTCAAGGGCCAGTGCCTGAACATAACCGCCGTCCGGCCCGATAGAGACCCAGTCAGCCTGGAGGCCCGAGACCAGTGTAAGCAGCACCAGCCCGAGACCAAGCCGCACAATGCTATTCATAATTGGCTCCTTTTCATTGACTATTCTCCTGGATAGCGCGACTGCTGTCAAGCACTAAACGGTGATTGGTTGCTGGCGGATGATGCTTGACATTGCTGGAGCGACTCGTATATTCACGAGCTGACAAGTTTGAGCAAAAGGAGGTGTTGTGAAGTCGTCAGTTGCAAGCCGAATGGCGTTTATCGGACTGGTTTTCGCCGCGCTGGTTCTGGTTCCAGATGCTCTGGCCCAGAATGGTGGAGCTGGGTCTGCCTACGACCCGAAGAGTGACATCTTTACACCAGGTTGCAGCCGCTGGCTTTACCTCGGGAGTCTGCTGGTTGAGGCACCGGCGTGGGCCGGATTCATCAATGGTGGACTGGGTCTTGAAGGGAACCAGGCAGCCGGAGTTCAGCTTCTCGGGACACCGGTCTCTTTCGTTGGTTTTCTTTTAGCTACCAGGCAGCGTTCGACTACGTTAGGGATGGTTGCCCTAAGCTGGAATGGAACCTGGGAGGGCGCTGGTGCGGGATTTGTGCTGGGCGACCTGTTGATTGACTGGGGGCAGCGACCGTCACACCATGCCGAGCCCCGGCTTATACCAGCTCTCGCCGGTAGCGTGGCCTGTCATGCTCTCGGTTATCTTCACGCCGAAAGAAGGAAGCTCAACTGTGGCAATGGACAGATGCTGAGCCTTGCCGGTCTCTACTCCGGACTTTATGCCGGCTATCTGATATCGTTCGCTATCCCGTTTGGTGGTTATTATCACCTCTGGGGAGAAACAGGAGTGCCCTGGCGGCGCAAGCTCGTTGAGATGGCTACCCTTGCTGGGTGGGCTGGCGGCATTTATTACTGGGACCGGCACGCACCCCGTAACTACACCACCGGCGATGGAATATCATTCGGCAATGCGGCTGGGCTTGGGGCATTGGCGGCATCTGCCGCCTACAGCTGGTTGCCCGAAGAGTGGACCAGGCCGGGCAATGAGTGGGTGATGAAGATGGCGCTTTTGGTCCCGGCGGTCACCAATGCTGCCGGGTTGACTTATGGCTGCTGGTTCCATAAGGAGCGTGATGTAACGTTCGGCCAATCTCTGCTGGTTACGCTCGGTTCGGTTCTTGGAGCAACATCTCTGGGGACAGGGACGGTCCTGCTCTTCACACCCAGAGATGAGGAGCCTGACTACCGGATTGCTGCAACGGCTTCAGCCTGCGGCGGGTGGCTGGGTTTTCACATAACTCACTGGTTCTTAGATACTGCCCATCCTAAACATAAAGAGGAAGGCTTCAATGGCAAATCGCTCCAGGAGCGTCTTGTTTTCATGCCGGCAAATGGGGCCGGATTATTCCTTTCGGTCCGGTCAGGCAAGGGGTTTCGAGCACCACTGGCAGTTCTCCAGTTTTAGGCTGGAAGGCTGCGATTGAGTTAGTAATGGTGTGAGCGGTCTGAGGGCAAAGGTGGCGGGTCAGTAAGTAATGGAAGCAGATGGCTAAGTATAAATATATTTATACCTTTTCTTCAGCGGTTTTTTCGCTTTATCTCATCTGACAGCGTAACTTAGCTGAAATTTCAAATTTTCCGGGAGGCGGTCTCCCTGGTAGAATTGGAAGAGGCCGGATAGGTTGCCTTGTCACATATTTAGGAAGGAACTCTTCAAGCCGATTTCCTGTTGGCTTCTGCGGCCGCCATCGGCACTCTCGGCCGGACCGGTCTGATAATTGATTACTGGCGAATCAGCAAATTCGGCCCGGGTTGAGCCTGCTGATGAGCCCAGATGGCCGGTTCCGGTTGGGGATGGCAGGCTATCTCCATATGAGCCCAAGGTGTGGTTATCGAGCCAGTCCAGCATGTTGCCCAGGCTATAGGATGGTCTCGCGTCTGGAAGATAATGGTCCTGACCGGGATGATTGGGGTGATTTCGTCTATCATGGACAGGATTTGAGAGATTTGCCCGATGAATCTAAATGAGGGCTGCCTGGGTCTAAGTGATTGATTATCTATGAGTAGCGAAAGAAAGGGTCCAGTGACCCGGCTTGTTGAGAAGCTGACAGAGCTTGAGGCTGCAGATAGGCAGCTTCAGGACCAGTATCTCCGGGCGCTGGCTGAGTTTGACAACTACCGGAAACGGGTTGAGAGGGACTTGGAGCTATCAAGGCGGGTTGCGGTTGAGGCGTTCATGCAGGACCTCCTGCCGGTCTTTGACGACTTTGAGCGTGCCTTGGAGGCGGCAGATTGCGGCAACAATGCCGAGGCGATTCAGAAAGGCATCACGCTGATTATGCGCAGGTTACAGGAGGTGTGCCGGCGCCATGGTCTTTCTGAGTTCAGTTGTCTTGGCCAGAGGTTTGACCCGAAAAGGGCTGAGGCAGTCAGTTTTGTTATTACTGGTGAGCATGAGCCGAATACCGTTGTTCAGGAACTCTGCAAGGGTTATGAGTGTCAGGGTCGGGTTCTCAGGCCGGCAAGGGTTGTAGTGGCAAAGCCGGCTGAGGATAAGGGTGGGGAGAGAGAAGCAAGAAGTAGTGAAATCGGAAGTGGTGTTGAGGAGTCTAAGAGTAAGTAGGGGAGAGGGATGGGGTTGATTGAGTTTTGGAATGGAGAGTAAAGGAGGATTTTGATGGCGAAGGTTATCGGTATTGATTTAGGGACAACCTTTTCCTGCGTGGCGGTGATGGAGCGCGGCCAGCCGGTGGTGATTCCGAATCCGGAGGGCGGCCGGACCACGCCTTCGGTGGTTGCCCTGGGAAAGGAGCGGCTGGTTGGGACGCTGGCCAAGCGGCAGGCGGTGATAAACCCGGAGTCGACCATCTATTCCATCAAGCGGTTCATGGGCCGCAGGTTCAGTGAGGTGGGCGACGAAATCAAGCGGGTGCCGTTCAAGGTTGTGCCGGCGGATAATAATGATGCCTGGGTTGAGGTTGACGGCAGGAAGTACTCACCGCCCGAAATCTCGGCGATGATTCTCGCCTATCTGAAGAAGGCAGCCGAGGCATATCTGGGTGAGGCGGTGACCAAGGCGGTCATCACCGTCCCGGCCTATTTCAACGACTCCCAGCGCCAGGCGACCAAGGACGCGGGCAAGATTGCCGGCCTAGATGTTCTGAGAATCATCAACGAGCCGACCGCGGCATCGCTCGCCTATGGCCTGGATAAGAAGAAGCGGGAGCGGATTGCGGTTTACGACTTGGGCGGCGGGACATTTGACATCTCGATTCTGGAAATTGGCGACGGGGTGTTTGAGGTGAACTCGACCAACGGCAATACCCATCTGGGCGGTGATGACATTGACCAGCGGGTGATGGACTGGGTTATTGCCGAGTTCCGCCGGGAGCACGGGATTGACCTGTCAAAGGACAAGACCGCGCTGCAGCGCATCAAGGAGGCGAGCGAGAAGGCGAAGTGCGAGCTTTCAACGTCACTGGAGACGACCATCAGTCTGCCGTTCATCACCGCTGACGAGAAGCGGGGGCCGTTGCATATTGATATGCGGCTGACTAGGGCGAAGCTGGAGTCGCTCGTCGAGGACCTGTTGCAGAGCACCTTCGAGCCGGTGAAGCAGGCCTTGGCCGATGCGAAGCTGACCCCCAGGGATATTGACGAGGTGATTCTGGTTGGGGGTCAGACGAGGATGCCCAGGGTGCAGCAGCTCGTCCGGGACTTCTTCGGTAAGGAGCCGCACAAGGGGATAAATCCTGATGAGGTGGTGGCGATTGGTGCGGCGATTCAGGGTGCAGTGCTGGCAGGTGAGGTGAAGGATGTGGTGCTTTTGGATGTCACGCCCTTGTCCTTAGGGGTTGAGACGTTGGGCGGGGTGATGACGAAAATAATTGAGCGGAACACCACGATTCCAACCCGGAAGAGCCAGGTTTTCACCACCGCCGAGGACAACCAGACCACGGTGACGATTCATGTCCTGCAGGGTGAGCGGGAGATGGCGGCTGATAACCGGACCTTGGGCCGGTTCGACCTGATGGGAATTCCACCGGCACCGCGCGGGATTCCGCAGATTGAGGTGACATTTGATATTGACGCCGACGGGATTCTCCACGTCACGGCCAAGGACAAGGCGACGGGTAAGGAACAGAGCATCAGAATCACCGCCTCTTCGGGCCTCTCCAAAGAGGAGATTGACCGGATGGTGAGCGAGGCGCAGGCGCACGCGGCCGAGGACCGGAAGAGGCGGGAGGTTGTTGACAGCCGGAATCGGGCTGATACCCTTATTTATCAGACTGAAAGGACCCTGAAGGATTTCGGTGACCGGGTGCCGGCGCAAGAGAAGAAGCAGATTGAGGATGCGATTGCCGCACTGCGCACCGCGATGAAGGGCGATGATAAGGCGACGATTGACCGAGCAATTGAGGAGCTGCAGAAGGTGAGCTATAAGCTGGCCGAGGAGATGTACCGGCAACAGGCGCAGGCTACCGGCTCAAGACCCGAAGGCGAGAAGAAGGAGTCCGGTAAAAAGGTTGAGGCCGATTATACGGTGGTTGATGACGAGGAGAAGCGTTAGGACCGGAGGTGTCAGCAAATCGGAATTGATGAGGAGGTGGACCGCGCCAACCGGATATTTCCGGTTTATTGACAACTGATGCCCACAACCAAGCGGGACTATTACGAAGTCCTGGGCGTCTCGCGCAATGCCACGCAGGATGAGATAAAGTCGGCATACCGCCGGCTTGCCAAGGAGTACCATCCGGACCGGAACCCAGACAACCGGGCTGAGGCTGAGGAGAAGTTCAAGGAGCTTTCCGAGGCGTATGAGGTCTTGGCCGATGAGAATAAGCGCCGGCTCTATGACACCTATGGCCACGAGGGCGTGAGCCGGCATTTCGGTCCGGGCGGTTTCGACTTCCGCAGAGACTTCACCCATGTTGATGACCTCTCCGATATCTTTGGCGACCTGTTGCGGGGGTTTGGCGGCGGTGTCGGGCCGGGCGGGCTCTTCGACCTCCTCTTCGGAGACGCCAGGGTCAGGAGTCGGGTGGCAGAGCGGGGCGGCGATATCAGAATCAGACTCAGGCTGACTTTGGAAGAGGTGGCGAGCGGAACGACAAAGGAGATAACCTTCAGCCGTTATGAGGCCTGTCCGGACTGTTCAGGCCGGGGCGGGACCGGAACCGCGGTCTGTCCAGTCTGCCGGGGTGCCGGTCAGGTTCAGCGGAGGAGCAGCTCAATCTTCGGCCAGTTTGTTCAGGTTTCAACCTGTCCGGAGTGTCGAGGCCGGGGTGAGCGGGTGAGGGATGTCTGCCGGCGGTGCGAAGGAAGCGGTCGGATAAGACATCAAAGGACCCTGAAGGTGCGGATTCCGGCAGGTGTCTCAACAGGGGTTCGACTGCCGTTGCACGGCGAGGGCCATTATGGCCCGGCCGGAAATGGGGATGTGGTGATTGAGATTGAAGAGAAGGAGCATCCCCTTTTCCTGAGGCAGGGTGACGACATTGTGGTTGAGGTTCCGGTCGGGATTGCCACTGCCGTCCTGGGCGGAAAGGTGAAGGTTCCGACACTCGCCGGTGAGCGGGAGATTGATTTGCCGGCCGGAACACAGTCGGGAACGGTGTTCAGACTGCGGGGGGCTGGTGTGAAGCGCCTGGATGGCGGGGTTGGTGATGAGCTGGTCAGGATTGTGGTTCATATTCCCAAGCGGCTCTCCCGCGAAGAGCGGGAGCTCTACCGCCAATTGAAGGAAAAGGCCCTTGAGCCGATCCCGGAGCCGAGGAGGCCCCAGTAGTGGAGGTTTTCTGTTTCCCGGGCCTTGAGCCGGATAAGGAGCGGCTGGTGCTAACCGGGCCGGTTGTCAGGCATATTGCGCGGGCCACCAGGCATCGTGCCCTAGACCGGGTGCTAATAACCGATGGCAAGGGCAGCGAGCTGGAGGTTGAGTTGGTCAGGGTTCTGAAGTCACGGATTGATGCCCGGGTGCTGGCGCGAAAAGTTGGCCCTCGTGAACCCAGACATCGGTTGGGAATTGCTCAGGCGATTCTGAAGGGGGATAAACTTGCAAAGGTGGTTGAAGGGGTAACCGAGCTTGGTGCGGCTGAGTTTATTCCGGTCTGGACCAGACGGGTAGTTGGCAGGCTGAGTCCCCTCCGGCTGGAGCGGCTCAGGAAGGTGGCAATGGCTGGAGTTGAGTCTTCGGCCAGAAGTGTTGTGCCGAGGATTGCTGAGCCGGTTGACATCACCGGCCTTTTGTCTCGTATGCGGGATTATGAAAGGACGCTTGTGGCTTATGAGGGAGAACAGGGGAACGGGATTGACGGGCTACTGGCTCCCAATGGGGATTCGGTGCTGGTGGTGGTCGGGCCGGAAGGCGGGTTCGAGGATTTTGAGGTAGCCCGGCTCAGGGCGGCCGGTGCGCACTGCTTTTCTCTTGGTCCGAGAAGGCTGCGGGCCGAGACGGCGGCGGTGGTTGCGGCCGCGCTCTGCCTGCATGAGCTGGGTGATTTAGGATGAAGGCACAAGAGCGACAGAAGGGAGGTGTTGGCGTCGCATGGTAGGTAT
>JBDRUJ010000049.1:0-11156 GCA_039801285.1 Caldifarciminota bacterium | reverse complement strand
AACCGCATCACCCGTGCCCGGCTCTGGGCACTGGGAATCAAGCGCAAGTTCCACAACCTCGGTTTTGACGGACTGCTCTATTTCGAGTCTTTCATGGCCGCCCGGCGCCTGGGCTACACCCAGGGTGAGGTGTCCTGGATTCTTGAGGACAACATCGGAATCATCAGACCGATTCTCATGTGGGGCGGCCGGCTTTATCGAACCTATCGCATCTATCAGCGCAAACTCTGACCGGGTCGTCTGGGCGCTAATCCGGGACAAAGGTCCGGATTAGCGCCTCCACCTGAAAGAGGTTGTCGAGTTTTTTCTTGCCGGGATTATAGACCAGCCCGTCAATGAAGAAGAACCTGCCTTGGCAGTTGAGGGCATAGGAGACAAACGGCCCGCCAATAACCTCCTTGCGGTTCTGCCAGACACCGCGCAGCCTCAGGGCCGGCTCGGCGAGAAACCGGATGGTATCAACAATCACCAACGACCGCTCCACCGAATCGCCTTCAAAGAAGCGGCCGGTGAGCCGGTCGCGGAGGTCTAGAATTGAGTCGGGCACAATGGTCCTAGTTGTATCCTGCCAGTGGACAAAAATGGTCCGGTCAGGATAGTGGCCATAGATGTACACGAACCGTTCCTGGGCATGCTCAAGCCCGAGTTCCCAGCCCCTAGGGACATCAATCCGCCAGCCGAAATTGCTCTTCAGGCTGTCGGTGAGCCGCTGGTCAATGCCTGAGAGGCTGGTCACAGCCGCCATCTGGTCAAGCATTATTGAGTAGAGCTCGTGATGAAGGCGCGGCCCATAGACAATCAGTCCTGGGACCAGAAGCTCTTTTTCCCGGGCGACAAATGCCAGGACCCACTGTTCCCGGGCCCAGGCATTGGGAAATCTGTAGAGGCCGAACTCTCCGTCAGGGAGAGAGTCGAGCCTTGAGCCGAGGATTTGACGCAGGAATGGGTCGTCGGCTACTCCCACCAATAAAAGCAGCCGAAGCCGCGCCACCGCTTCCAAACGGTCCGGGGTGATGGCCTTGAGCTTGAACTCCGGTTCCGGCTGCGGGGTTGGGAGTTTCTGTTGCAGGAGCCTCTCCAGGGTCGGGGCTATCTCGTCCCATTCTCTTGTGACCACCGTCACCTCACGTAGCGCACCAAAGGAGCTGGGCAATCTCTCGTAGCAGGTGCTTACCAGAAGGGCAATGCCGAGCAGGCCAGAGCCGAGAGCCGAGAGCCGAGAGCGCCGGGTCATCAGCCTACCCTCAGAAGGTCGGCCCGACCGGCATAGCGGGCAATAAGAGTCTTTCTGATGGTCTGATTCTGGGGCTGCTTCAGCTCCGGGTCAAGCTCAACCAGACGGAAGGCGTCGTGCCGAGCACGCGCAAGAATCTCCCGGTCGCGGAAGAGGTCGGCAATCAGCAGGTCGGGAAGGCCGTGCTGCCTTGTGCCCAGAAGCTCACCAGGGCCCCGTAGCTGAAGGTCCTTTTCGGCGAGCCGGAACCCGTCGCTGGTGGTCACAAAGAACCTGAGCCGCTCGCTGGATTCGGCGAGAGTTCCATCGTTCACCAGAAGAATACAGTAGGAGGTTTTGTCGGAACGACCGATCCTGCCCCGCAACTGGTGCAACTGGGCAAGGCCGAACCGCTCCGGATGCTCAATTAGCATCACGGTGGCATTGGGAATATCCACGCCCACCTCAATCACCGGAGTGGCAACCAGAATGTCCATCTTGCCCTGGCGGAAGCGCTCCATCAGCCGGGCTCGCTCCTCGGATTTGAGCCGGCCATGGACTAGACCGACCTCATATTCGGGGAAGGCGGCACGGGTCTTTTCGTAGATTTCGGTTGCCGATGCCAGCTCCAGTTTTTCGCTCTCCTCAATCAAGGGGCAGACCACAAATGCCTGCTCACCAGCCTCAAGCCTCCTTCGGACACCGGCATAGACCTCAGCGCGGCGACCCTCCCGCACCAGTCTTGTTATCACCGCTTTGCGGCCCGGTGGCTTCTCATCAAGGATTGAGGCGTCCAGGTCGCCATAAACGGTGAGTGCCAGGGTTCTGGGGATTGGTGTTGCGGTCATCACCAGAAAGTCGGGTGTGACACCCTTGTTGAGAAGCGCGGCCCGCTGCATCACGCCGAAGCGGTGCTGTTCATCAACTACCACCAGCCCGAGCCTTGAGAACTTCACACCCTCCTCAATCAGGGCGTGGGTGCCGAAGACCATCTGAACCTCACCCGCCTCAAGTCCGGCGACAATCCGTTTCCGCTCGGCGGCTCTGGTAGAGCCGGTCAGGAGGGCAACCCTGACGCCGAGGCGCTCAAGGAGCTCGTGCCAGCCGAGATAGTGCTGCTCAGCCAGAATCTCGGTCGGAGCCATGAGCGCCGCCTGACAGCCGTTCTCGCAGGCAATCAGCATTGCATAGAGCGCCACAACCGTCTTGCCCGAGCCGACATCGCCCTGCAACAGCCGGTTCATGCATCGGCCCGATGCCAAATCTTGCGCGATTTCGCAAATTACCCGCTCCTGGGCTGCGGTCAGGCTGAAAGGGAGAAGCGCACGGAATCGCCGGGTAAGTTGGCCGGTCTCAATCAGGGGTCGGGCCTTGCGCCGTTCGCGGTTTCTGTGCCGGCGCAGTGCCAAAAGCAGCTCCAGATAGAACAGCTCCTCATAGGCCAGCCGGGCACGGGCCTTTTCCGCGGCCCGGACATCCTTGGGAAAGTGGAGCCGCTCCAGAGCCTGCCGTACTTCGGGAAACCCGTAATGTCTCAGAATCTCCGGGGTGAGGGTCTCGGTGACCAGGTGGCCATAGCGGTCGAGCGCGGTCCTGACCGCCCGGCGAATCACCCAGAGTGAAAGACCTTCGGTCAGGGGATAAACCGGGATTATCGCATTGGCAAATGAGAATTCGCCTCCCGGTTTCAGAACCTCAAAGCCGGGGTTGACAAACCTTTTGCCCCGGTAGGCGGTGACCCGGCCGGAGAGGAGGATTTCGGTGTTGGGCCGAAACCGGTCTCTCAGGTCGGGCCGGTTGAACCAGAGCGCCTCAATCATGCCGGAATGGTCTTGAACCACGATTGAGACCAGCTCCTTGAAGGTTCTGGTCCTCCTGCCGGCAACCGCAACAATCCGGCCAATCACCGTTGCCTCGTCGCCAACCCGGAGGTCCCGGATTGGGAGCATCCGGGAGCGGTCAAGATAGCGCCTTGGCGCCAGGAAGAGGAGCTGACCGACCGTCTCAACACCGATGCGGGCAAAAAGGGCGGCACGTTTCGGGCCGATGCCTTTGAGAAACTGGATTGGTGTGGCTAGGCCGGTTTCGGGCACGATGGGCCGCTCACAGTTGAGGTCTCACATTCCCAGAAGCTTCAGAAACTCCGCTTCGTCAATTGTCTTTACCCTCAGTGCCCGGGCCCTGTCAAACTTCGAGCCCGGGTCCCGTCCCACCACCACAAAGTCGGTCTTCTTGGAGACCGATGAGGAGACTGTACCGCCCAGGGCAAGGATTTTCTCGGTCGCCTCCTCCCGGCTGAACCGCTCCAGGGTGCCGGTCAGGACGAACTTCTTGCCGGCAAGGGGCTTGGGCCCGAGTGCCGCCGCCTCCTCAAGCTTCAGGCCCGCCCGTTTCAGCCGCTCCAGGAGCTCGCGGTTCTCCTTGTCGGCGAGGAAGTTCTTGAGCGACTCGGCAACTGCCGGCCCAACCCCGGGCACCTGGGCAATCTCATCCCGGTCCGCCCTGATGAGTGCCGCCATTGAACCGAAGTGCTGGGCAAGGAGTCGGGCGGCGTGAATCCCGATGTGTCTGATGCCCAGTCCGAACAGGAGCCGGGAAAAGGGCCGGGCTTTGCTCGCCTCAATCGCCCTGAGCAGATTCTCGGCCGACTTTTCGCCCATCCGCTCCAGCTCAACCAGCTGCTCCTTGGTCAATTCGTAAAGGTCGGCAAAATCCCTGACCAGACCGGTTTTGACCAACTGCTCAGCCAGCTTCAGACCGAGGCCTTGAATGTCCATCGCCTGCCGTGAGCCGAAATGGAGCAGCCGGGCAACAAGCTGGGCCGGACAGGATGCATTGACGCAGCGCCAGGCAACTTCATCCGCCTCCTTGAAGAGCCTTGTGCCGCAGACCGGACAGTTCTCGGGCATCCGGAACTTGCGGGCGTTCTTCGGCCGCTTCTCCTTCACCACCCTGAGCACCTGCGGGATTATCTCGCCCGCCTTGTGGACGACCACGGTATCGCCTTCGCGGATGTCAAGCCGCTCAACCTCATCCATGTTATGAAGGGTGGAGTGGGTAACGGTTGTCCCGGAGAGAAAGACCGGGTCCATCTCGGCAACCGGAGTCACCGTGCCCAGCCGGCCGACATTCACATAGATTCTTCTGACAACCGTCTCCTTCTCCTCGGGCGGATACTTGAAGGCGACGGCCCAGCGCGGACTCTTTTCGGTCGCTCCCAGCTCCTCCCGGTCCGAATACCGGTCAACCTTCACGACCATGCCGTCAACATCATAGGCCAGCCTGTGCCGGTTCGGCTCCCACTCCTGGCAGTACCTGATGACCTGTTCGATGTCCGGAAACAGCCTTGACTCGGGTGCGACCTTGAAGCCTAGCTCGGTCAGAATCTCCAAAGTCTCGGTGTCGCGCACCAGTTTCTGGGTGGGCCGGACCGGAACGGTGTGGACGAAAAGGTCAAGTCTTCTTGCGGCAACCTGCTTCGGGTCAAGAAGCTTCAGGGTTCCGGCTGCGGCATTCCGGGGATTGGCAAAGACCGGCAGTCCCTCCTCCTCCCGCTCCTCATTCAGCCGGGCGAACTCCTTGCGCGGGAGATAGACCTCGCCCCGGACCTCGAAGCTCTCAAAACCGGCGATTTCTTTGCGCAGCCGCAAGGGCACCGAGCCAATCGTTTTGAGATTCTGGGTGATGTCATCGCCCCGGATGCCGTCGCCCCGGGTTGCGCCCAAGACAAACCGGTAGTTCTCATAGCGCAGGGAAACCGCCACGCCGTCAATCTTCTGCTGGACAAGATAGCTGGGCTTCGGGACAACCTTGCGCACCCGTTCATCGAACTCCCGCAGCTCGTCATAACTGTAGGTGTTGTCCAGGGAGAGCATCGGGACTTCGTGAACGACTGTGGCAAACTCCTTCAAAGGCTCGCCGCCCACCCGCTGCGTCGGTGAGTCGGGCGTTATGAACTCCGGGAACTGCACCTCAAGATTCTTCAATCTTTTCATCAACTGGTCAAATTCATAGTCGGAGATGGTTGGCTGGGCAAGGACATAGTAGCGATAGTTGTGCTCGTTGATTTCCTTACGGAGTCTCTCAATCTCGGCCTTGGCCTGTGCCTTTGTCATGGTTCTATTTTTGCCAGATTTCTCCCTCGTGTCAACAGCCTCGGTGACCGGTCCGGAGGCCGATTCAGATGCCGCCCTAGAAACAGGATTGGGGGCTGGCTCAGATGCGGACCTGCAGACTACTTCTGAGGCAACTCCAAAGTCAGGTTCTGGGACGGGTTCCAAGGCCTAGGTGAAGTCGGGCCCCGAAGCTGGTTCGGAAACGGGCACTGAGGGAGACCCCAATGCCGGTTTCAAAGTCGGTTCGGAGACCGGCTCGCAGGCCGCTTTCCAGGCTGCGTCAGAGGTTGAACAGGAGACGGCCTCCCAGACGATAGGGGTAATGGCTACCCGGAAAATCTGCAATTGGGCTAACTCACGCAGGAACGGCAGATAGGTAGAATTTCCGAAAATTTTCAGGTAAATTATATTTGCACTTTGCCCCGCGAGCTTTGTCTACAACCCAGAACCTGCATTTGACTTCCGACCATTGCGTTATGAGTTTCGGTCATGGACAATGCAACTCATAATTACAGAATCATTGGACATAGATTCAATATTGTCCACATGGACAGCTTGTTCTGTCCTTTGTGTGGATGAATTACATAACCGATATCGGCTTATGGAGTTTATTGACTTTTTCTCTGGTTGTGTATAATACTTTCATAAACTGATGCATCTGTCAAGCAACAGAATTGTAAAAAGGAGATAAAATGAGAAAAGAGAGCCTGCAGGTAATAACGAGAGAGATAGAGAAGGTTATTGAGAAGAATCTCAGGATTGAACTGTTGAAGGAACGTGAGGCACAGCTAAGGAAGGAGCTGGCACTGGTCCAGAAAAGGCTTGCTGGTTTGAGCGTCGCACCGGCGGTGCGACGCAAAGTACCTGAGGGTAAGCCGAGACTGAAGCCGGGGAGCGCTTCGTCAATGATAGTTGAGGTCATGAAGCGGACGCGCAGGCCGATGACTGTGAAGGAGCTGACCAGGATTCTTCTCAGAAAGGGTTACAAGTCGCGGCGCGAGCAGCCGAGCAAGACGGTTGATGCAGCCCTGAGACATAATCCGAAAATCTTCAAGCGGGTAGCGCCCAACACCTTCACACTTATTCGCTAGCGGCAAATCCGACCGCTGGGCTGTCCGCCGCTCCTGCCAGCATGAAACGGGGCAGGGGGCGGCTTTCATAGACTGGTCACAGTCTCTTAATGGGGCAATTCCATGTCAAACTGGCTGTCTAGGGAGTTGGGAATAAAGCACGCCGCTCCCCGGGCGCTGGCTGCGGTGGCGCTCGGAATCGGCATAAGTCAGGCTGCACAGTGGCTGTGGCTGCCGGCAATTCTTATAATCCCGGTTGGACTGGTCCTTGCCAGATGGACGCGGGGCTGGTCCTTGCTTCTGGTGCTAGCTGCGGCAGCATTCATCTATGCCCGTGCGCGGACGCCGGTTGCTGACCAGCGCATCTACGAGCTTGAGAGCTTCAGCGGGACGGTCGTATCCGAACCACTCGGCTTTACTCGCAATCGGGCGGTTGTTGAGCTTTCTCCTTCCGGGCAGGGTCGGGTTATTGTCTGGGTGCGTGGACCGACTTCCGAATTGCGCTATGGCGACCAGGTGATAGTAAGGAACAGAATCAGGCGGTTTGATTTTCCCCGTAATCCCGGTCTTGTTGACTGGAACAGAGTGCTGTTGCGGCAGGGGTTAGTCGGCCAGACAAGCCCCAAGCCGGGACAAATCGTAGTGGTTAGCAGAGGACACGGAAATCTATTGATGAGACTTCTGGTAATGCCGGCGCGCAGGTATGTGTTCAGAACGATTGAACGGCTTTTACCCGGAGACGAGGGTGCACTGCTTGTCGGGCTTTTGCTCGGTGACAGGCGCGGGCTCCCGAAACAAGTTCAGGAGGCGTTTGTAGATGCCGGGATTGTCCACATCATGGCGGTCTCCGGGCTCAATATGGCAATTGTTGTTGGAACGGTTGTTCTTCTCCTGAGTGTCTTGCGGATTCGCGGCTGGTGGCGGTTCGGGCTGGGCGTCGGAGCCACACTCTTCTATGTCGCCCTGGTCGGTTGGTCTGCCCCACCGGTGCGCTCCGGTCTGATGGCCTGTGCCGCGCTCCTGGCAATTCCCACCCAGCGGCGGGTTACTCCAACAGCAACCCTTTCGGTTGCCGGACTGGTTCTGCTACTGCTTGACCCGTTCAGCCTGTTTGAGGCCGGAACCCAGTTGTCATTTGTCGCTACTGCGGTGATTCTGCTTGTAGCGCCACCAATCGCCAAGGTCCTGAGGCGCTGGCACATCCCAGGCTGGCTACGGAACTGGATATTTTTGCCCCTGGCGGTCTCGCTTGCCGCATCGTTCGGCACCGCTCCTTTGCTCCTCCATCACTTCTTCCGTTTCCAGCCGCTGGGATTTCTCACCACTGCCGTGGTTGTGCCCCTGGTCGGTCTGGCAACACCCATCGGGTTCCTTGTGATTCTTCTCAACCTTGTCAGCAGTGGTCTTGCCGCAATCTTTGCCGAGTCGCTCAGAGCAGTCCTGTGGCTGATTCTGGTGATTGCCAGATGGTTTGGCAGTCTGGACTGGTCAATCGTGGAGCCGGGGCGGATGGGTTGGGTATGGGTTGGCTGGCTTTATCTTCTCGCAATTCTGGCTGTCAACTGGCAGAAGGTCTGGCCCAGACCTCTGCTCAGGTTCGCTCTGGCACTCGGGCTTGTTCTTCTGGTGTGGTCATCGGCCCTCTCCAGACCTCAGACAAGGGTGACTTTTCTTGACCCCGGAAAGGGTGACGCGGTGCTGCTTGAGGACTCCCTAGGCAGGACCGTGCTTTGGGATGCGGGTATTGATGGCACCGGTGTTGTCCGGGACTATCTGAAGAGCCGGGGCATCCATCAGCTTGATTTGGCGGTTATCACCCATCCGGACAAGGACCACTATGGCGGACTCCTTGACCTTGGGAGGCGCTGCCATATCAGAAGATTGATTATCGCCATAAGAGAGCCGAATGATACGCTTTATTCGGGATTGCTTGACGAGATGGCGAAAAAGGGTACCGAGGTCATTTTTGCGGGGAAGGGCACAGAGCTTCAGGGACTGGGCTATGGTATCAGGTTTCTCTGGCCCGATGAGGTAACCAGAGGGATTTTTGCGAGCGGACTGATTCCGGTCAACGCCGTCTCACTTGTCGCCGAGGTTGAACATGCCGGCTGGAAGATGCTCTTCACCGGTGACCTCGATGAGCCGGAGTTGCTCAGCGAACTGGCTGCGCCAGCCTGGCTTCTCAAGTCGCCCCACCACGGCAGTCGCAAGGGCAACCGGCCCGAGCTTTATGATGTGGTTCGGCCTGAGGTGGTGGTGGTGATGGGCCGCTATCCGACACCGGCCAGGCTGGAGGAGTGGCTCAGCCGCACCGGTCAGAGATATATCAATACACGACGGGACGGTGGTTGCGTTCTCAGATTCAGAAAAGGACATCCCTTATTCACACCGAATTGAGCTACCGACCAATCCGGTCCGGAGGCCGGGGGACGCGTGCCGGTGCAAATCTGAAGGATAGGGACAGGCGCTCGGCATCGCCCAGAAGGCCATAGGAGACATAGACCGCATCAATGCTCAGGAAAAGACGGTTAGCAATCAGGTACTCATATCCGATGCCGAAAGTGAAGCCGGACCAGATGCCGAGCTGGGAGCCGGTCTGGTAGCCACCGCGCAGGTAGAGGCCGCTCTCGGTGGTCTGGGTCTGAGAGCGCCCCAGATAAAGATAGAGTTCGGCACCGACCGAGACGGTTGGGGCGAGGTCGGGATAAAGGGAGAGGTCGGATGCGGCAAGGATGTGGTTTCGGTCAAGCGGCAGTTTGAGGGCTAGGCCCGAGCGCAGGTTCACAGGAGGATATTCCCACTCCTCGATGAAACGCCGGGGCGGGCCGAGATGGAGCAGGCTGGCACCGACACTGAAGATTTTCACGGGCCGGTAGAGGAGACCGGCGTCAAAGGAGAGGGCATAGGCTGAGAATGAGTCAATCCTGCTGGCAACATATTTGGGGCTGACCCCGATGCCGAGTTTGGGAAGGGGCCGCCATCCGAGAGTCGGGCCAAACATAAAGTCGCTGAAGCCGAAAGTGCCCTGCTCCTCGCCATGCTCGTCGCGCCTTTCGTCGGTGGCGCTGAGATAAGCACCACCGATGCCGGCACCGAAGTGCGAGCCGACCGGCCCGACCAGACCAGCAGATGTGTACGAGACGGTTCGGAACAGCTTCATGAGACAGAGAGTTGCCGCTAGGTCGGGATAGAGTGCTATGCCGGCCGGGTTATAGAACAGTGCGTTGGCATCGTCGGCAACGGCGGTCCATGCTCCGGCCATCCCCATCGGCCGGGCACCAATCCCGAGCTTCATGAATGTGAAGCCGGTGGGGCCGGTTGACCACCAGGGAAAACAGAGCGAAGGTGGGACAAGAACAAGAAACCAGATGGGACGCACAACCGCCAGTATAAATGGCAGACCTTTTCCGTCAAGCGGCAAGGCTTGACATTTGGCTCTCTTTGGCAAGAGTTTAGCGCTGACAATGACACTACCGAGACTCTTTGCCGGACTGGGAACAGGTATAATCGTTTTGTCATTTGCTTCAATCATCATCAGACTCTTGCCGCTTCCGAGTCTTGTGATTGCTGCGGGACGGCTGGGTCTGGCCTCGGTGATTCTTGCGCCACTCTTCTGGTTTAGAGTAGGTAGAAGGATTGTCGAGCTTAGGCGGGTGAGCTGGGGTCTTGTGTTGCTCTCCGGCATTCTGCTCGCTGCCCATTTCGGGCTGTGGATTGAGTCTCTCCAGCGCACAAGTGTTGCCAGTTCGGTGATGCTCGTGGCCCTGAATCCAATCTTTGTTGCGGTTCTGGCGCCCCTTTTGCTGAAGGAGCGGCTGAACTGGCGCCTGGGCCTGGCTGTCGCACTTGGTGCGGTCGGTGCCGTGGTGATAAGCTTGCCCAGGCTCCAATCTCCGGGTTCAACTCTTGGCAACCTTCTGGCAGTTGGTGGAGCGGTGTGTGCTGCCGGATATCTTTTGGCCGGCCGCCGAATCAGGCCAGGCCTTTCGCTGGTGTCGTACATCTATATCGTTTATACTATAAGTGCAATTATGCTGATAGGAGTTGCTCTGCTGACGGGAGAGAGGTTTACCGGGTTCCGGCCCCAGGTTTACGGTCTGCTGCTCCTTCTGGCTGTCGGCCCCCAGCTTGTCGGCCACACCAGCCTCAACTGGGCGCTCCGCTACCTGAAGGCGCCGGTTGTGGCGATGGCGGTCATGGGTGAGCCGATAGGCGCAACCATTCTTGCCTGGCTCATCCTTGGTCAGGGACCGACTCTGTGGGAAGTTCTCGGCGGGGCAATTGTCTGCACCGGGATTTATCTGGCAGCCACGAGCTGAAACATGGAAACTTTAGCGATTGAGGTGAATGGCCTGCGCCGGCAGTTCAAGAGCCTAGTGGCGGTAGCTGACATCTCCTTTACCGTGAACCAAGGAGAGGTCTTCGGATTCCTCGGTCCGAATGGCGCGGGCAAGACAACAACGGTGCGGATGCTCTGCACTCTCCTCAGGCCGACCGCCGGCAGTGGCAAGGTTGCCGGGTTTGATATCATCCGCCAGCACAACGATGTCCGCCGCTCCATCGGCATCATCTTCCAGGAGCCGTCCTTGGACGACCGGCTGACCGCCAGAGAGAACCTCAGGTTTCACGGACTGATTTACAAGGTGCCGAGGTCGGAACTGAGCCAACGGATTGAGCAGGCCCTAGAATGGATGGAACTCGCTGACCGGGCCGATGAGCTGGTGCGCAACTTCTCGGGCGGCATGAAGCGCCGGCTCG
>JBDRUJ010000048.1:8046-11269 GCA_039801285.1 Caldifarciminota bacterium | reverse complement strand
TTATTATACACCATCAGCTTAAAGGAAACCCCGGCCTTTTGTAGCCAGTGGTCCAATACGACCCGGGCTATACCCTGGTAACGATGTCTTGGCGCAGAAATATTAAACGGCTTGACTTAGGAAGTCGAGTGCGGTAACTTTTAGCCGATGTTACGACGACCCTTTGTCTGGACAGCAATTGCCGCGCTATTCCTTGACCAGGTGAGTAAACTGTTGGTCTATGGGCTCATCGAGCGGGGCGAGAGCGTGCGGGTTGTCGGGGATCTCCTGCGGTTCTCTCATTCGGAAAATCCCCACGGGGTATTCGGCCTGCCATTCGGCCCGCCGATTCTCTATATCGTTGTCCAGGGGGTGGTAGCGGCACTGGTCGTTAGACTCGGCATCAGGGCCAAGGGTTCGTGGCTCGCCTCGGCCTTTGGGATGATTCTGGGCGGGGCCTTGGGCAATCTCGCCGACCGTATCCGGCTGGGCCGAGTGATTGACTTCATAGACTTCGAGGTCCGGGCGGTCGGCTTCCGCTGGTACACATTCAATCTTGCCGATGCCTTTGTGGTAATTGGTATCCTGATGATGCTCGGTTATGAACTTCACAATCAGGTGAGATGCCGACGGCAGCGGCGACTGAATCCCAAGGAGGAAAATAATGAAACGCGTATATCTGGACAATAACTCCACCACACCGCTTGACCCGCGGGTGGCAATAGCGCTGGAGCCGTTTCTGAAGGATGTTTTCGGTAACCCTTCCAATCTCCACTTCTTCGGCCGGATGTGTGCCGAAAGCCTGGCCGAAGCGCGGGAACAGGTTGCAGCATTTCTGGGCGCTGCACCCGAGGAGGTTTACTTCACCAGTGGCGGAACCGAGGCGAACAACTGGGCACTGAAAGGAGTGGCATTTGCCCACGAGGCACGGGGTCGGCACATAGTTACGAGCCCGATAGAGCACAGCTCGGTGCTATCTACCTGTCAGTATCTCGCGGAAAACGGCTGGCGGATAACCTATCTGCCGGTTGACCGGTTCGGCCTTATTGACCCGGAAGATGTCCGCCGGGCAATAACCAAAGAGACTGTCCTAGTCTCGGTGATGCTCGCCAATAATGAAAATGGGACAATTGAACCGGTGAAGGAGATTGCCGCCATCTGCCAAAAGACCGGTGTCCTATTTCACACTGATGCGGTGGCGGCCGTCGGCAAGATTCCGGTCCAGGTCAAAGAACTCGGGGTTGACCTTCTGACAATTTCCGGACATAAACTCCACGCTCCAAAAGGCACCGGTGTTCTTTACATCAGAAATGGTATTGAGATTCTTCCCTTGATTCATGGCGGCCATCAGGAGCGGGGGTTGCGGGCCGGGACCGAGAACGTCTTGGGAATCATCGGGCTGGGGACGAGTTGCAAAGTGTTGGCCCAGGAGTGGCCGACCCAGGCCGCAACGATGAAGAGACTTCGCGACCGGTTTGAACAGCTGGTCCTGTCACGGATTCCAGAGGTGCGTCTGAATGGCCACCCGACTAAGCGGGTGCCCAATGTTGCCCACTTCAGTATCGGCTATGTAGAGGGTGAAGCCCTGGTGATGAACCTCGACTTGGAGGGGGTTGCGGTGGCATCCGGTTCCGCCTGTGCCTCCGGTGAGGCCGAACCGTCCCCGACGCTCCGCGCCCTCAGGCTCGAACCTATCTTTGCCAATTCGCCGGTGCGCTTCTCCTTTGGAAAGGACAACACCGATGAGGATGTTGACTTCGCCTTTGCCGCTCTGGAACGGGTGGTGCAGCGGCTCCGTGCCATCTCGCCCCTGTGGCAGGGCCGGTAGGCGGTTGGACGTGCGACGCTAGACGTCAAAAAGCACAACCGCCCGGTATCCCCCTTCGAACGGTCCGATTTCAAACTGGTGATAGGTCGGAGTCTTGATTTCCAGCTTCAGCCCATGACGTTCCGGCTGATAGGTTGTCACGTCGAGGGTTGCCCGTAACCTAGTGGGCTCAAGCTCGGAAAACTCTACCCGCACCGCCACAAGCCCCCGGGTGGCAAAGAGAAACAGCAGTTCCCTCAGCCAGTCGAGAAACAGCTCTCCGAGGTCCGGTGCAGTCAGCGAAACCGACTCCTGCCGCTCACCAGCTGAAGGCAGTTCGTCAAGCATGCAGTCAAACAGGGCAAAGGCGGCATTGGCAAAAAGTCCTTCTAGGTTCTCCCCAAAAATCTCCAGTCTCAGGTCGGCGGTGTGTTCAAGGAGCCGGTAGCGCATCTAGCGGAGAGCGGTAATGCGCGCGACCGCCACGTTCCCCTGGCCATCGGCAACCCACACCGCGACGGTATTCTCACCAGTTGCAAGCTCGACCTCAACCGCAAACGACTCATTGGGCGCATCGAACAGACTGTCCAGGGGCTCGACCGCACTCCACTCTCCGCCGTTCACCGCCAGCCGGCAGGCGACAATCGGTGAAAGTTCGTCGCTCGCCGTCCAAAGCACACGGGAACCAGCGAGCCGGAGACCTCTGACAACCGGCGGGGTATTGTCCACGAGAAACGGACGGCTGACCAGTTCACTGGAAAGCGCTTGAGCCGGTCCGTGACTTGGCCGGTCGCTTGCCACGAGCTTCACCCGGAACCAGCCATCGGGCAGGGTGCGGGTATCAAGCTCAAACTGGCTCTCAGCTAGGGAAGACCTCAGCCGCTTCCACTGCCGGTCTCCCTCACTCTTGAAGAACAACTCGAACTGCAACGAGTCGCCCTGAGGGTCCGAAACCTCCCAGCTTATCTCGCGGGTTGGCCGGGTGATGCCGCGCTGGGCCTCGGAAAACGGCACTGCAGTAACATTCAGCCGACCGATGACCGGTGCCAAATTAGCGGGCTCGTAAAATATGTCAACCCCCTCCAGCTTAGGAGTAATATTCGGGAAAAGGGTGGTGAGTCGGACACGCCATTGAATGAACCGGGCCGGCGGTGAGTTGATACGGCCGGTAACCGGCTCCCAATCCGACCATGTCGAGTCCGGTCTGCTCGAGTTTCCGGAGCGGGTGTCAAAGGCAAGCCCTGTCCCTTCGGGAACATCGGCGCGATAGTCGAGCCTTCCGAACCGGGCCGGATTTCCGCAGTCAAACGGTGGCACCACCAGCTCTCCGGAATCGGCAAACGTCCGGTTCATCCGATAGAGACCGGCGGGATTACCAGAGCCGAGCCAGACCGTTCCGGCCCCTGCCGGTAGAAAACAGAGTACCTGCGCCTGGTC
>JBDRUJ010000048.1:0-8036 GCA_039801285.1 Caldifarciminota bacterium | reverse complement strand
GGAGAACCGAGACTGAGCCGAGGGTGTCCAACGCATAGACCACGCCCCGATTACCAGTGCCCACCAGCAACCGGCCTTCATGCTCCATGAGGCTGAAAGCCACCGAATCGGGACACCGCCATTGCCAGCGCAAGACTCCCGTCCGGTCAACCGCAAGGACCATCGGCCCGGCGGTATCCGACCCTGTGACTGATGGGTTGGCGGCAATGAACACAAGGGTCCGACCCGCAACTAACCCTTTTACCTCTTCCTGCCCAGTGTCAAAGAATGTCTCCCTGCGCACTACATCACCGCTAGGGGAGAACGTCAGCCGGTAGACCAGTCCCTCAGGTGATGTTCCTGCCAGAACTTCCCGGCCCGGAACCAGCCAGGCCAGTGCTGTAATATTTGACTGAGGAGCGGTCCAGATGAGCCGGACATTTCCCGATGGGGAAATCCGGAAGAACTTCCCCTCGGGCCCTGTCCCGCTCACGACTCCGCCATCAGAAGAGGGCAGCAGGCTGAAGACATAAGTGGTCCCCAGTTCGGTAACCGGCATTATGGCGCCCCCAGGCCGAAAACGGTAAACCTTTCCCTCTGGTGAGACGCCGAACCAGAGATTGCCTTGGGGGTCGGTTGCGATACACAGCACCTCACCTGTGCCGCCGTCGAAGACCGGTTCTCTCTTTCCCAAGGCGAAGACTCTTGCCCGGGAACCGGTGGCTAGGTAAGGTTTGTGAGAATGGTCCTCGCCAATCTGCCACACAGCCGTTTCATCCAGAGCAGCTACCTTCTGAAGTGACGGGGCCAGGGTTACAACACCCGAGCCCATGATAGAGACATTTCGGAACCGGAGCTGGTCGAGTTGGGCAATCAGCCCCTCGGTGCCATCGGTCGTCCAAACCAAACCGTATGAGAAGGTCGATAATAATAAAGTAAAAAAAACTGCTCCCTGCCCACCGCAGATTTCTTGACGCCATCGTGACATCAAT
Source organism: Caldifarciminota bacterium (assembly GCA_039801285.1). Classification (GTDB taxonomy): domain Bacteria; phylum Hydrothermota; class Tepidihabitantia; order Tepidihabitantales; family Tepidihabitantaceae; genus JBDRUJ01. The sequence goes on along the minus strand of JBDRUJ010000048.1, from coordinate 7,065 downwards.
CCCATTCGCCTCATCATCATTTCTTCACCTCCAACTCCAGTTCAACAACTCCGGAGACAACGGCACTAAAGGGGATGACGGTTTCAAATACTGGACTGGCAGTAGTGGGCTGGAGGTGCTGCCCCTTAGTGCGGGTAAGCACCCGGTGGAGAGAAGGTGGTAGGGTCGGTAGTTCTTTTCCCTTCATGGTGATACCGGGCATTTGCGTGTAACCAGCCACTACCAGTTCATCCTCTCTGCCGCTTCTCTTGAGCTGCTTTACTAGCTCTAAAAAGGAGCCGGGCTCAAAAAGACCGGGTGCCCGGAATGCCTCAAGGCCCATAAGTGAGTCACGCTGACCAATCAGGAGCGTTAGCGGCCCGACCGGAGTATTCTGGGGAATTGTCAGAATAACAGCGGTGTCGAACTGACCGCCACGCCACTCCTCCAGTCGCAATACTAGGCGCGCTTTCTCGCCGGGTATGACCACGTTTTTGTCCGGCTGAGCAGCAACAAGGTGGTACATCTGCCGGCCGCTGGTGAACTCCAGCTCGACCTCCATATGGTCAATCTTCGGGGCTTGGAACTGATTGTTGTAAAGCACCTCCAGTTCCTGCCTGGTCTGCTCAAACAGGCGCTGCCCTGGATTCAACCCGGTCCACCGATGGACTATTTCAACCAGTGCAGTGTCTGAACTCTCGGAGAGCCCCGGCACCGGGAACAGTCGCAGCCGCGAGGCAACAGTCAACTCGCTGGCTGCCGGCTCGGTCTGATAAACAACATCGGCCAGAGCTGCACTAGTCAAGAGAGGAACCAACGGCGCAAAATCGGCGACACGGAAGCGATATGTCTCTCGGGTAGTAGGTGACTTCAGACGGACTACCACCGGAATCATCGGAGCCTTGGGCCCGATTAGGCCGCTGATACCGCTCAGCCGGTCCTGAGTCACCACCCCCAGTTCCTGTGTCGGCGAGAAGAGTTTGAACGATACTCCAAGACTCGGCACCACCCCGTGCACTCGGCCACCAACCATCGGGAGCCGAACATCTCCAGCCAAGAACATCGGATGGCCAAAGGCCAGTAGTTTATCACCTTCCCGATGGGTGATTGTCCCGATTGCCGAAAAATGAACGTCCCCGTCCACTAGCCCGACTCCCACTGCACCTCCTGGGGTCAGTGCTGCGGTCCCATCGACTCCTGACCCGGCTCTCCCGGCTGGAATTGGAACCAGTCCAATCTCGCGAAAGGGCCCGGCGATGACCTCTGCTAGCGTCGGATTCAACCCGGACACCGCAACCGGAACGGTCATAATTCCGCCTGACGCCGGACGTCCGAGGCCCGACGCCGATCCCCTCGCCCCTTGCGGGAGAGGGTCAGGGTGAGGGGTGTCAAACGCAGGACGCGCGACGCCTGAGGCCCGCCGCGTTTCACCTTCGGCCTCCTCTCTCCAGATTCGGGTCATCTCCCCGATTGGAGTGACACCCGCAATGGGGACCTTGGCGAATCCCCAAGCATAAGCAACCGCACCCACCAGTTTCCCATCAATATAAACCGGACTACCCGACATTCCGGCGACGACACCCGTGCTCTCCAATCCCGCACCGGAAAGACGGCAAAGAATCAAGTCGCCCCGGGGTGATACCTGGCGCATCACGTCAATCACTTCAACGCCAAACTCCTCAACCTTGTCGCCAAAAAAGACTGACTTTCCAACCCCCTTCATCCCTGGTTGAATCTCCTCAACCGGCATTAGCTCTAATGCCCTTAGCCCGCGGGCGAGAACGAACAGCCCAAGGACCACCAGCCAGCCGCAACGCTTAGCGCTCAACACTCCGTCCACGGCATTCCGCATCCCACCTCCGGCCGATGTCAATCGCATCTTCAGCCAATGGAACAGGGTCGGCACCAACCATGAAAAACAAAGGTTCCTTGCCCCAACCCCGTGTTTCGTAAAAAATTCTGGGAACTCGGCCCCCACTCTCCTTGACAAGCTGTGCCACTTTCCACGCCATCGAACCCCGGTCCTTGCCAACTAGTTCCTTGGGCTCAAGGGTGCGGTCAATCACGCCCATGGACCAGCCGCGCTCTCCACACCACCTCTGGACAAGCGTCAATAGCTGTTCGGTCCACCGGAAGTTGATGCCGGCCCTGATCCCCCGCTCGTGTCGCCGCAGTTCTATAATCAATCTAGCCATGTGGTCAGAGGCACCAAATCGCACCGGGCCCGAAGCCTTGGGCATCCCGCCAACCGCGGTGATGCGGCCATCAACCCCGGCAACATCGGCTGGTGACTGCGCATCAGGCAGGGAGTAGACTATATTCACTCGGACCTCGGGGACAAGCTGGCTGAACTGAGGGGAACCTTCCAACATTCGAACCGCCTCCGCCAATCGCGCCGTCACCCGGTTCCGCATTTCGCACTCTCTATCCCACTCCGGAAATCTCTGGTTCACAGTCGAGCCAATCGCTCCCATCGCTGACGCCACTCCGGATAGTTTGGAAAGTCGCGACAGTTCACCGGCAGCCAGAAACTGGTCTGCTTCTCCGGTTCGGCCTCCTCGGGGAAGAACCAAGGTTCCGGAGAATCGAACACCCCGACAAGATAACCCCGGCTCCGACCCGCCCCGGTCGTTTCGGTCACCATCTGGCGGAGGCGTCTCATACTCTCATCCAATCTCTCAGTCGGTAAGTAGCTGGGGTCACCATGTAAAAGCAGAGACTCCAGCTGCAGTACCACCAGGATTGAATTATTATGAAGCAGAATCAAGTCGGCCTCATCGGGACCAAGCTGAACCGAAACCCGGCATCTCCAACCGGGCAGAATCAGGAGGAGGCGCCGGATATGAAAGTAGGCAGCAGCCACCAGGTCTGGCTTGTTGAAGACCCGCAAATCCTTGACATCATCCTTGAGCCGGAGCCAGAACTTTCCGGTCAGAAAGGCATGGAGCTCTTCAGCCATAAAGAGATTCTAACAAAGTCTCTGTGATTTTAGCCCTCTGCAAATAACGGTCAATTCTGGATGTCGGCACCACCTTCACCCCGCAAAGCTGCCGCCACTGTCTCATGAATCTCGGCCAGTTCCTTGATATTCAGGAGGGTCAGCCCAATCCCGAGGCTGGGAGGCCGCCACCGGACGCCGGCAGTGGTGCCAAGGACCTCGATGCGGGTAATTTCCGGGTGGGCTTTTAGGAACTGGTCGGTGAGCAAGTCATGAAGGTTCTGCCAGCCGACAGGTGTAAGACGGGTAGTTGAGCCGGTGAGGAGAATGCCGCTGGCCTTGAGGTCGAGTGAGAGGGCATCGCGGTAATAGTTGACCAAAGCGAGTTTATTATTGGGGTCGGCGACGAACCAGGCGGTTTTGAGTGCGGGGTCATGTGCCAAATAGAATTCCAAGTGGCCGAAGGTCGTGCGGAAGTTCTGTTTGAGGCTGAGCTTGTTGGTAAAGGCATTGTCGTAGAAGGTCTTGAGCAGTCCAGAGTTGCCGAGAAGTTTCTGGGCTGGGGGGTCGGCATGAATGTCAGTGTAGCCGTAGTTCGCCATGATGTCAATCAGGGGGTCAAGGCTCTGGAACTTGGGCAGTCTGACGAGCATGAGGCCACAGCCAATCCTAGGACTTAGTTTACTGAAGACTATATCAAGGGAGCGGGCGGTTTCGAGCCGAAGGCGGGAGGGCATCAGTCGCTGGCCCCTTTCTGAAGGTGCCGGATGATTTGGGTGAACTCGTGCTGATTATCGGCAATGTGCCGGGCGAAACGGCTGATGTTAGCCTTTCCAAGTGTGTAGTCTATGTTGCCAATCAGGGCTTCGCCGACTAGCGCCTTGCGGTAAATCTCCCCAGGGTTCAGGAAACGACGGTAGGCCTCCACGTCGGTCACTGGCCGGCAGGTCTCGGGATTGACATAGAGCGCGACGACAATCCCCGGCAGGGAGTCGAGGTGCAGCAGATAACCAGGTGGAGTTGAGGCGGTTGGTTCAATGAGCTGAACCGATTTGACACTGGTGAACGCCCGACCGAACTCGGGTTTGGGCACGAAGCCGAGTTTGACGGCGATGACTCCAATGCCGATGTTCCGGAGGTGGATTTTGGCGGACGGTCGGCTCACCGGCAACGACATATCAGGAACACCAGTTGGTGCACAGACAGTGCTGTGGCGCCGGGCGAGTTCGGCCTGGATGTCGGTAGCACCTTTGAGTCCGCTACTAGGAGAATGGCTAAGGTTCACCTGCATGAGTTTCCGCATATCTACCCAGTGGCGGTTACCGGTCAGGAGGAGTTCGCGCAAAGCGAGGCGAACAATTAGCGAGGCGAGCCCCTTCCCCTGATATTCGGGAATGAAGATGATTTCCCACATGGTCTCAAGGCCGGTCCTGGGTTCCCGGTCGAAGTGGTAGTGGCCGATGAGTTGCGGGCCGTGGTAGAGGGCGAAGTCGGCCTTGTGGGGAAGAATCTCGCGCTCGAATGTCAGGGTGGTGCCGCCGAGCGGGCCGGTTTTGAGTCTAACCGGACTGCGTTGAAGACCGGCGGCATTCCGGCTGCATCCCTCCAGCTCGTACTCCGGGCCAAAGGGAAGCGGCTGGAACTGCTCGACGCTGTGAAAGAGACGGAGCATGGCTAGACCCCCCGGAGGCGGCGGCGGAAGTCGCGAGCCTCGTACTCGTCGGTGGCGAGGTGGTTGACAAACTGGTCAAGGCCGTTGCGCCTCAGCCAGTAGTTGCCGTTGCCAATCACAATCAGACCGCGGCGGACCCAGTTGTAGATGATGGTCTCATCCTTGGAGAGCTGGACATAGGTACGGAAGTCGTCAACCGGTTTCAGGGTATCCGGGTCAAGGACAAAGGCGATGAGGACAAGCGGAAAGGTCTTTATCACAATCTTGAAGCTCGGCGGAAAGTCGCCCTTGGCCGGGAGGATTTCGAGGCCAACGATGTTGTCCGGCCTGAGGAGCCGGTCGAGGTTGAACTCGGGCGTGAAGCCGAGGCGGTTGCCGATGACGCCGATGCCGACGTTCTGGAGCTCGATGTTCTTCTCGGCCGGCTTCATGAGGCGCATCATCCGAATCTTGAAGAAGGCGGTCTGCTGCTGGCTCAGAAGCTCCCGGAACGAGACATAGGTCATGATTGATGCCACGCCCTTGCGGCGGAAGGGCTGTTTGACCGCGATATCCCAGAGAATCACGCCTTTGCCCGGCGGGTCGCGTTCGATGTAGGTGCGGCCAATCTGCTCACCGTCAAGGAGTGCGAAGGTATTTGCCTTGTCCGGAAAGACCTCGGTCTTGATCTCCAGGACCTTGCCGGCCAGGCCACCCTCCAGAATCCGGATGCGGCTGTAATCAAGCCATTCAAAGCGTGGGCCGATGCGGCCCGGTTTCCAGACAAACGGCTTCTCCCTGACAAAGGTCCGACGGAAGAAGGAGCGGAGTGCCTGAAACAGCGGAAGGTCGCCGAGGGGCATAGCGTTATTTCATCAGATTCGGGTTCAGAGAAATCGCCTTTTCCAGAGCTGCAACCGCCTTTTCGGTCTGGCCCTTGTCGCGGTAGGCAATCCCCAAGTTGTGCCAGGCGCCCGGGTGCTTGGGGTTGAGCTCCAGCGCCCGTTGATAGGCGTGGATTGCGTCGTCGAGCCGCCCCTTCTTGTAGTAGGCCTGGCCAAGGTTGTAGTGGGCCGAGACAAGGCTCGGTTCAAGCCGCACCACCTCCTTGTAGCACCTGATTGCCTCGTCAATCGCTCCCAGTTCTAGGTTCAGGTTGCCCAGCGCCAAGTGGGCGGCAGTGACGGTGGGCCGAATCTCGATGATTGCCTCGAACGCCGCCCGCGCCTGGTCTGGCTGACCGGCGTTCTGGAATGCCAGACCCATGTTGTAGAGCGCCTCCACATAGTGGGGCCGGAGCTGAACCGCCTTGCGATAGGCGGCAATCGCCCTGGGCCACTGGTGCATCATGGCATAACAGTTGCCCAGGGCGTGATGAGTCTCGGCCGAATTGGTCTCAAGCCTCAGCGCATGCTCCAGAACTTCGAGCGCCTTCTGTGGCATCTCTTTTCTCAGATAGCAAACACCGAGGTTGGTCCAGGTCTCGGCCGAGTCGGGCGTCAGCTCCAGCGCCCGGTGGTAGTTCTCAATTGCCCTGTCCCAGAGCTCACGGCCGAAATAGCCCGCAGCGAGAGCCGAGTAGTTCAAGGAAATGATTTGGGACAGTTCCAATCTACCTTGGGTCTCGGGCGGGATAAAGGAGAGCTGAGTCGGCTTGGTGGCGTCCCAGTAGACGCTGTGACCCTCGACGAGAATCTCCAGCGTGTGCCCGGGCGCAAGAAAACGCACCGGAAAGCCGAGTTTCCCGACGATGACGGCATCGAGCATTGCCAAGCCAAGCCCGCTCCCGCAAGTGTGGCGATTGCTGAGGTAGCCATCCAGAACCCTGGGCAGGAGGAAACTGTCGCCTCCGCACCTGCTGGGCTTGAGCTCCCAGAGCCTGTCCCGTACCGCAACGAGCACCCGCAAAAGGAGGTCAAACTTCACACCGCCGGGAGATGCAACCGCCCGGTCCAGAGTCTCGAGCACCGACGGTGCGGAGATGATTCGCTCGAAGAGGGTGTCGAGCTTGGTGCCGTAATTGATAAACTCCTGCTTTGCCCTCAGACCGGCAACCACGAAGGCGCAGTAGGCCAGCGCCGTCCCCTGGCCGAATTCGGGCTCAATCATCCTGATTGCCGCAACAAGACTCTGGCCCGACTGGGCGATGTTCCTTGGCCGGGTTGCTGCGCATTCGAATATCTCCACCAGCCGACAAGCCTCGGAAAAGGGCAGAACACCGATTGCCCGCTGGGTCAGTGCCTGCCGCTCATTCAGGGTCAGAATCAGCTCGCCTAGCCGTTCTTGCACCAGCAGTGCCTCGGCATGGCATCGGGAAACCTCCAGGCTCTGTTCCAGCGGGTTCAGCTGAAGAAATGCCTCTTGAGGGTTGGTAAAGACTCGGGCGGCGCGATAATGCGCCAAAGGGCCACCTGTGAGCCGGGCCGGATGATAGGAAGGCAGGTCGCCGGGATAGAACTCGGCGCTCCGCTCCAAAAGAATCTCCACCTCATTGATG
>JBDRUJ010000047.1:10614-11608 GCA_039801285.1 Caldifarciminota bacterium | reverse complement strand
GACATTGTCCAAATAGGCGGTGTCGGGATGGCACTCGTAGGTGGTGTCCTTTGCCAAGAAGTTGACACAGTTTGCCGCATCATCAAGGGGCAACCGGCCAATATAGATGTCGCTGTAGAGGTCAACCGAGTCGGGATTGAAGTTGGTGTAGGAGTATTCGCCGAACTGGCTGTTGTTGTTGGCATCCCAGGTCCCATCCAAGTCTGAGAAGTAGAGGTCGGCCGGCACATTATAGGGTGAGTAGGGGAGATAACCGGTGCGGCAGGGAACATGCTGGACATCGCCTGCGAGAATCGCAAACTTCAGCCCCTGGGTTGCAAACTTATCCTTGAGCATGTTGCGAATCTTCTCCGCGTTGTCCCGACCCGGATAACGGGCATAGATGGTCTCGGTAGGCATAATCTCGGTGAAGTAGCCCTTGCGCGCAAGATAGCTGCGGAAGTTCACCAGGGCTGGTGCCAGTGCACTGGAGGTGACAATCACCACATCCAGCTCCGGGCCATCAAGTTCAAAGGTGGGCGGTGCCATACGGCTAACATCAGCCTGGTTCAGGACCAGCTCCTTGATGTCGGCTTCAACAAACTCCCGCTGGCCCGGGGTCAGAGCGGTAACCGGATGCCTGTTCTCCTCATAGCTCGCCTCAAGCTCAACCCTAGTCCAGAGTGTGAGTTTGCCGGTCTGGGGACGGTACTCAAATGGACAGAGGAGAAAACCGGCGAGCCGGAACCCGGCCTTGGAACCGGCCGGAACCGGAGTCAACGGCTCTGAAGGGTAAACGGTATTACTCGAATAGACCACAGGGTCCGGCTCAACAAACGGAACAGAGTTGAATCGGGAGAGAGGACGCATCGGCTGGGTGGGATAAATATGATAGCTGCCCTCAAGTTCGACCTTTTCAATCCGCGTGATGGTGATACCCTTCAGGTTCGCTCCGGCCGGAATGAGCAGATTGCCGGAAAAAATGGGCAACAGCGGTTTTCCCGGTTCTGTTGTC
>JBDRUJ010000047.1:0-10604 GCA_039801285.1 Caldifarciminota bacterium | reverse complement strand
GTCGTCCAGAGCGGAACAAGCCCGGGCTCGTGGCTGCTGATGGCAACAACATCATAGCCGTTGACCTTGACAAACGACACATCCTCCGGCCTGAGGATGATGATGTGACTTACTGCACCGGCAAAGGCCAACGTAGCAGCCACAAGGGAAACGATAAAGGAACGGACCATTAGACCTCCTTGGACTTTGGAACTTAGATGAATTACTAACACAATAGTTCCGGTAAGAGTAGCCAGTTATAGGGAGCCGTCAAGTTTGCCCTGATAGACTTCCCGCCAGACTCTACAGAAATTCGCTCCCATCACCTTGGCAATGGTGGCCAAGGGATAGCGCCGCTGTTGCAGGCCCAAAACAATCTTCGGAACCATTGTCACATCCTCAAGCCCGGCAAGTCGGCCATCAAAGCCATCGAAGTCCGAGCCGAGCGCTGCCGAGTCCGGACCGACCAGCTCTATTATGTGGCTGATGCCACTTACAACATCGGCAATTGTCGCCTGGGCGGGGTTGATTCGGAGATAACCGGGAAGAAAGACCATCCCGACCAGACCCCGCTTCCGGGCAATGGCCCGAATCTGCTCATCGGTGAGATTGCGGTGGTGGGCGCAGAGTGCATAAACTCCGGAATGGGAGGCGATGACCGGAGCGCTGCTGACATTGATAATGTGCCAGAATGTGGTCTCGGCACAGTGAGAGACATCAACTATCATCCCGAGGCGATTCATTTCCCTGACCGCATCACGTCCCAGCCGTGACAGTCCGTTATTGGGCCGGGTTTCGTCAGAGGAGGAGTCGCCCAGCTCATTGGAGTTGCACCAGGTGATGGTCAGAAGTCGCACGCCCCTTTCCCACCAGTCGGTCAGGCGGTCGAGCCGGCCCTCAAGCGCATGGCCGCCCTCAACCCCGATGATTGCTGCAATTCTTCCTGATGCCACAATCCGATCCAGCTCCTGGGGAGAAAGGGCCAATGCCAGCTTATCCGAGTGGCGACTGCAGATTTCTTTGAGGGTATCAATAGCCCTGATAACAAACTCCTGATACTGGCCTGGTCGGAGACTATTCGGGTCGGGCCAGATGGCAAAGACCTGGACATTGACCCCTGCCTCCAACAGCCGGGGTATATCCAGATGTCCGGCAGTCGAACGCCGGGTTATGTCCCGTTGGCCCCTGAGATGAACATTCAGCGAATCGCAGTGCAGGTCCGCATAAATCGGCACTGAAGGATTATCGGTCTTTTCGGCCTCAATGAGGTACCTCCAATCAGGCAGCTTGACCAATTCCGCGGCAACCCCGGTTCAAGACCCTCCATCCTAATCGGGATTGGTCTGATGTCAAGGAAATGTTCAAGTCATGGAGGTGCACAACGAAAATATCATCGGGTCGTGGCACTGGGAAAATGTCGGACTTGAGAGCAGAGGTGCGTTCTGAAGCTGGGCTTGTTCCAAGACACGATGACACGATTCGAAACTAGACTCGAAAGCAGATTCGAGAGCTGCTTCAGATAAAGAATCGGAGTCCGGCCCGAAGGCCGACTGCGAAGCTACTCTGGAAGCAGGACCGCAAGCCCATTCAGAGGCGGCTTCCAATGCCCGCTCTGAAGCCGCGTCTGGGACCGGTTTGAAAAGTGACCCGGATTCGGACCGCCACGCCGGTTGCCAGGCCTGTTCTGAGACCGGTTCTCTGGCTGATTCTGAGGCAAAAAGAGAAATTGGTCAGGATGCCGCCTCCCAGGCGAAGGGGTAGATGGCTACCCGGAAAATTTGACAATTCTCCCAAGTCACGAAACTGCTGAAGATAATCGTAAAAACCCGGATAACTTCGGGTTTAAATATATTTATACCTGCCCCGTGAACCCTTTCCTCCAGTTCCATCCTGTCACCAGAAGGGCTCGATTCTGGAGTGCAGGCTGAGCCTCCTCCAGCCAAACCTTTGTGGGACCCAGCGCCTCGCCGTAGATTCACCGGGCATGGGCCAGCAAGACGGCCCAAATGAGCCTCTCAGCCGAGTAGAGGTGGGCTGGTAACGCTGAAAACTACCCTGGGCAATAAAAAGCTTGACATCAGGACTATCTTTAGCCTAAAATTAGTTGTGTTGACTGGGTTCGAACTGAAGAAAGGCAACCTGGCCCTGAGTCTATCATTTCATCTTCCAGAAGGCAGCGGTTGCCTATTTTTAGCTCCGAACCATAACATACTTATAATATAAGGCACGGTCCATGAATGACCGCAAAGGACGCAGCCAGGATAGTCTCATTGGATGCGTAGCATCCGGGAGGTAATTATGCCGAAGTCGTCTTTGGTGGTCGTCCTCCTGGTCCTGACAGCATTCTGTTCCGCTGCAATGTGGACCGGGACATTTCAATTCTCCCCTAACTCAATTCACCTAACTAAAATCAGCCGCGACGGTGCAACATTCCAGCTGGTCACCGTCGGTTATGACCCCTCGGTCCATAACTCCGGCCTCGCAGTTTGTTACTCCAACGAACCGGGCAAACCCCAGTTGCCGTTCTGGACATTGACCCTGGTGATTCCTCAAGGTTCGCGGGTTGCAAAATTGGATGTTGTCCCCGGCCCATCCGCCGACATCCTGTGTCAGGAGATGGTCTGGCCGGCACAACCTATGGTTCCGGTAAGCCGGTCCGAACCACTCCCGTTTGTCCCGCCTGACCCGTCGGTATATGGCTCATCCGAAGCATGGCCGGCTGAACTGGGGCAGATTGGCCCGGTTGGGACCAAATCCGGTTTCAGACTTGTCACGGTAAATCTCTACCCGGTGCGCTATCATCCCGTAGAGCAGCGGCTCACTGTTTTCCAGAGCCTGAAGGTTACAGTCTCCTATGAAGCCGACCCTGATGCTCAGCAGGAGCGGTTGACCAAACGCCAGGTTCAGCTCTTCAGTCAGGGTGTCCGGATGCTGGTGGCAAACCCTGAGGATGTTGACCGCTACGCCCCAGCAGTTCGTTCTGCCGACTTCGGAACCTACGACTATGTTATCATCACCAACAGCACCCTTGAGCCGGCATTCCAGCCGCTTGTCAACTGGCGCACCCGTAAGGGCTATTCGACAATCGTCCGCACCACATCCTGGATAAACTCCAACTACTCCGGACGGGACCTCCAGGAGAAGATTCGGAACTTCATCCGGGACTACTACCAGAACCAAGGGACGATGTGGGTGCTTTTGGGTGGTGACCACTCGATTGTTCCCAGCCGCCAGGCTCGGACTTACTGCTCGGGCGAGACCGGCAACATCCCCTGTGACCTCTATTATGCCGACATCCAGTGGTCCTGGGACGGAGACAACGACAATATCTTTGGCGAATACGGCCAGGATACTACCGACCTTTATTACGACCTCTATATTGGCCGGGCCTCAGTTGACGACACCAGCCAGGTCCGCATCTTTGTCAACAAGGTCCTGACCCATGAGCAGAATCCGCCCACCGACTATCTCCGCCGGATTCTTCTGGTTGACGCCTTCCTCTGGACCGGCTACAACGAAGACCAGTCCAACGACAGCATTGAAAACATCACACCCAGCGGCTGGTCTGATGTCCGCATCCACGACCCCGGCAACACCACGATGGTGCGCGACTCCTTGAACCACGGCTTTCAGTTCTGCCACATGGTCGGCCACGGCAACGATGTTGGTATCTACCACAACAGCACCGCCTATTATTCCAACAGCGTCATCTCCGGCCACAACAACGGCTCCCGTGTCGGTCTGATAAACTCCATCGCCTGCTATCCGGGTAACTATGAATACTCCGACTGTCTGGCCGAAAACTCTCACAACTGTGGCACCGGCGGAGCGCACTCAGTCATCATGAACTCCCGCTACGGCTGGGGGCCGGGCCCGGGGCCTAACCCGCCCGGGCCGTCTGAGAAGCTCGACATCCGCTTCTACGACTTCTTCTTCAACCACGACACCATGCCGATTGGCCTGACCCATGCCGTGTCCAAGGAGGTTTACAGAAACGTCGCCAACGCCGGCGACGGAGCCTGGCGCTGGTGTTACTTCGAGCTCAACCTCTTCGGCGACCCGTTACTCCTCATGTATGAGAATATTCCGACGCCCCTTACCGCCTCATTCCCGAACCCTATCACCGTCGGTAACCAGAACTTTACTGTAACAGTCAGGGCATCAGGCAATCCGGTGCCCAACGCCCTGGTCTGCCTTCAGAAAGGCAGCGAGGTCTACACTCGCGGCTTCACCAACTCCTCAGGTCAAATCACCTTCACGATAAACCCGACAACACCGGGCTACATGTTCGTGACTGCCACCGCCAACAACTACCTGCCCGCTATTGACTCCTGCCAGGTTGTCAGTGCCATCAACCGGGATGTGGGTTGCTATCGGATTGTCACTCCCGTCGGCACGATTGATTCCGGAACTGTGATTACACCCAGAGGGATGGTCAGAAACTACACTTCGGTTGCCGTCAACAATGTTCAGGTTCGCTTTACCATTGGAAGTGGCTACTCCAATACCCAGACCATCCCTTCTTTGGGACCAAACGACTCGATTCAGGTGAGCTTTGCCAACTGGACCGCCTCTCCGGGTGGAAATCTCGCGACCAAGTGCTCCACCATTGTCACCAGCGATACCAACCCGGCCAACGACTACAGCACGGGCACAGTCTTTGTCCGGCGCCGTGATGTCGGTGCCGTTTCAATCTCGGTCTCCAGCCCGGTTGACTCAGGGACCACGGTGCCGATTGTCGCCACAGTCCGTAACTACGGCAACACCCTCGAAACCTTCGACTGTCGAGTGACCATCAGCGGCACGAGCTACAACCAGACCCGTTCCAAGACCTTGGTGGCTGGAGCTCAGGACACGGTTCTCTTCCCATCCTGGCTTGCGGTGGAACGCGGGGCGCACACCGTCGCCTGCTCAACAATGCTTGCCGGCGACATGAACCAGAGTAATAACCGGACTACCGCATCTGTTATGGTGAACGTCCGGGATGTCGCCTGCACCGGCATCATCTCACCATCCGGGCCATTTGATTCCACCGGCACAAAGCCGGTCCAGGCCTGGGTCAGAAATTATGGAACAGTAACTGAAGACTTCCAGGTTCTGTTCCGCATCACCGGACCCGTCAACTGGTCCAACACCGCAGTTGTCTCAGGACTGGGCCCAGGCGACTCGGTGGTTGTCAACTTTGCCAACTGGCCGGTCGGCCCGAGGGGCAACTACACAACCGCCTGCTCGACGATGCTGGTTCCCGACCAGCGCCGGAGCAATGACAAGGCAACCGGTTCCTTTATGGTCCGGGTTCACGATGTTGCGGTGCTTGCCATCGCCTCGCCTGGTTCGACGGTTGATTCAGCCACCACCGTTCCCTTCCGGGCAGTGGTCGGGAATCTCGGCTCTTCACTTGAGCTGGTCAAGGTGGTAGCCTGGGTGGGAAGCCAGTACTACGACTCGCTCACGGTCTCTTTGCCACCGGGGGTTATTGACACGGTCGTCCTTGACCCATGGTCGGTTCAGAGCCGGCGCGGAACCTATCCGGTAGTCTGTTCGACCTGGGTTGCCGGTGATATCGTTCCGAGGAACAATGTCATCAGCACCACAACGACTGTGCTGGTTCATGATGTTGGCACGACCGCTATCGTCGCTCCCATCGGAGATGTTGACTCGGGGACCGTGGTTGTGCCGCAGGCTCGGGTCCGCAACTACGGCTCGGTGACCGAAACCTTCAATACCCGCTTTGACATCTCCGACGGCTACACCGCTTCCCGTCTCATCATGCTGAATCCCGGAAGTGAGAGTCTGCTCTCCTTTGCTCCTTGGACCGCAAGGTTCCCGGGCACATTTGTGACCCGCTGCACCACCCTGCTCCTGGCAGATGCCAACCATGCCAATGACCGTCAGTCCGGCTCGGTCCGGGTGATCGGCGCCGATGTCGGCGTGGTGGCAATTGTCGCGCCAGCAGCCCAGATTGACCCGGGACCGGTTATCCCGATTGCTCGCGTGGGCAACTTCTCCTCAAGCAGTCAGTCGTTCGATGTCTTCCTGCGTATCACCACAGTATCAGGGACCCCTGTATACGCTGAGTCTAGACTGGTGACCGGTCTGCCACCCGACTCCACCCGGGATGTCCCATTCCCAAGCTGGAATGCCGCCGCCGGCCAGTATCTTGTCCGGTGCTCGACCGGTTTTCTTGACCCCAACCCGAGAAATGACACCCTTAGTTCTCCCTGCCTTGTTGCCACCCATGATGTCGGTATTGCCGCAATTGTCTCGCCCGCCACGGTTATCCGTCCCATGACCGTTACTCCGATACTCCGTCTGATAAACTACGGGAACGTCCGCGAGACATTCCTCGTAACGATGGCCATTGAGGATACCCTTACCGGCAGCCTGGTCTATCTCGACTCGGCAACGGTTACCAATCTCGGTATCGGTGAAACCCGTGACCAGCGGCTCCCCCCCTGGTCTGCGGCAACCGGTTACTATCGGGTGACATCCTGGACAGGCCTACAACTGGACATCAACCGTGCCAACGACACGCTGACAACACCGGTCAAGGTGACGCCCGGTGCACTCGGCTGGCAGCAGCGGGAGAACCTGCCCACCGGTGTGGCACCGGTCAAGCATGGCGCCTGTCTGGCAGGCCTCGCCACCGAGGTTGCCCGCATCTATGCCCTGAAAGGCAACAAGACCAACGAGTTCTACGAGTACAATCTGGCGACAGGCTCCTGGCGGACGCTGCCTTCGGTCCCGCTGGGCCCGTCAGGCCGGCCGGTCGCCAAGTCCGGTAGCATCTGCTCCGACGGCGAACGCTTCCTCTACGCCACCAAGGGTAACCGGACCTACGAGTTCTGGCGCTACGACGCCCTTTACGGCTCATGGGACCAGCTGGCCGATGTACCGACGGGTGTGAAACCGCTACGCGGCGGGACAGGCCTGGCATTTCTTGCGCGCGGCGACTCATCATTCATCTACTGTCTCAAGGCTTCAGGCACCTTCGAATTTTACGCCTACTCGGTTGAGGCTAGGAAATGGGAGACAAAAGCGAGTGCACCCAGCGGCCCGGACGGCAAGAAGTTCAAGGCGGGGAGCGCGCTCTGTGCCGATTCGAACCTGGTGTTCGCCCTGAAGTCGGCCACCAATGAGTTTTACAGTTACGACCCAGCCACCGACAAGTGGAGTCAGCGGCCGTCGTTCCCTCAATATTCACTCAGCGGCAAGCGGGTCCGGTGCAAGGACGGGTGCAGCATGGCCCCGGACGGAAAAGGTCTCATCTACGCCTTCTCCGGCGGCAACCGTGAATACTTCTTCGCCTTCAACCGCAACACCGGCGAGTGGGGCGAGTTGCCCTCCATCCCGCTGGGTTCTTCGGGCCGGAAGGTGAAGGCAGGCGGCTCCCTCACCGCTCTGAATAAGATGGTCTGGGCGCTGAAGGGTAACGGGACATATGAGTTCTGGGTTTACATTCCGGACACCATGAACCTCATGGCGCCAGGCCGGCCCGAACGGCATGGTGTCGCCTCATCGCCCGATGCGGTGCCTGCGAAGGTGCCGGTTACCCTGCAGCCCAATCCCGCTTGTGATGTCGTAACGGTGTCACTTGGGGCCAAGCCCAATTTCCGTGACCAGAGCCCAGTTCTTATGGAACTTGCCGAGCCGACAGGCAGGGTTGTGCGTCGGCTCAGCCTAATCCCGGGCACGGCTGCGGATATTGACCTCAGGGACCTGCCGGCCGGAACCTACTTCATCCGCCTCAAGACACCGGAGTTTGTCAGGACTGAAAAACTGGTGGTTCAGAGATAAGAGACGAAGAGAACCTCAGCTTGGGCCCCGGCCATGGTGTCGGGGCCCAGCTTTTCTAGGGAAGAGCTTTCAGGAGCTGAGAGGCCCGACTTCGGCTTCGACCGCCTGGAGGAGTTTGCCCGACTCCACCGCCTCGGTAAGACGGTTGATGTCGTACTGCATGGGCCGGTCTTCCTCAAGTTTGGGAACTAACTGGCGGATAAACTCATAGGCGACCCTGGTCCCCCGACCCAGCTTCAGGGGTTTGCGGAACTCAACCGCCTGGGCACCGGCCAGAAGCTCAATCGCCACGACGAACCAGGCATTATCCAGAATCCGCCGGGTCTTGAGCGCGGCGGTAAAGGACATCGAGACAAAGTCCTCCTGGTCGGCCGCTGCCGGAATCGAACCGGTTGAGGCTGGCGCAGCCATGATTCGATTCTCACAGATGAGCATGCCTTGGGTGTACTGGGTGAGCATCAGGCCGCTGAACATGCCGGCGCCCTTGGTGAGAAACGCCGGTAATCCCACTGAGAGGTTGCGGTTCAGAAGCCGGTTGGTCCGTCGTTCTGAAAGGACCGCAATCATCGTCACGCAGGAACCGGTAAGGTCGAGCGCCAGACCCAAGGGAGTTCCCTGAAAGTTGGCGCCGGTAAGATAGAGCTGCTCGTCGGGGAAGAAGAGCGGATTGTCACCGGCCCCGTTGAGCTCGGTCTCAAACATCGACCGGGCCCATCTCAGACTGTCCTTGGCGCCACCGACCACCTGGGGCGTGGAGCGAAGGGAGTAGGCATCCTGAACCTTCTTGCCCGGCTGGCGGAGCAGCTCCGAGTCCTCGGTCAGCCGCCGGATATTTTCGGCACAGGCAATTGCGCCCTGGTAGCCCCGCACCCGGTGAATCCTTTCATCATAGGCGGCCATGTTGGCATTGAGGACCTCAAGGGTCAGGGCAGCGGCAATCTCCGAGGTCTTGAAGAAACGGTCGGCGTCAAACAGTTCCAGTGCACCCATGCCCGCGGTCATATTTGAGCCGTTGATTGTCGCCAGACCGTCCCGGGCCTCAAACTCAATGGTGGGAATTCCGGCCCTTTCCATTGCAAGGGCACCGGGTAGCCTCTCTCCCTGATAAAAGGCCTCACCTTCGCCCAAAAGGACCAGTGCCATCTGGGACATCGGCGAGAGGTCGCCACAGGCACCGACCGACCCTCGGTCAAAGACCACCGGTGTCACACCCTTGTTGAGCATCGCCACCAGGGTCTCAACAACCTTCAGCCTGATTCCGGAGTAGCCCTGAGCCAGGACATTGATGCGCGAGCAGATTGCGGCCCGAACCACCTCAATCGGTAGGGGTGTGCCGCAGCCGGCCGAATGGCTGTAGACCAAAAATCTTTGAAATGCCCGGGTCTGTTCTGGTGAGAGAATCGTCTCCGACAGCTCACCGATGCCGGTGGTGATGCCGTACATTACCGCCCGAGCCGCAATCTTCTCTTCGACAAAGCGGCGACAGTTATTGATTCGTTCCCTGGCACTTGGTGCCAGCTCAACCTGGTCATTGAACCGGGCAACATTCACCAGCTTTTCAATCGTCAGTCCTTTGCCATCCAGGACAACCGCCATCACACCTCCTTGGTATTTCTCATCTGACTACTTTTACTGCTTCCTAATCCTTTACGCATCTGTTGAACATGGGTCCCGGGCCAGAAGACTCGGCCACACCTGGGACAGCGGGAAAAGTCGTGATGAATCTGATAGATATAGAATGGAACCGAAGGCCGCGCCTGCTCTCTGGTTATCTTCTCTAACACCTCATTACAGGAGAGACACCGGTTCGCGGGCGGCTCCCTCGTTCCGATTCCTGCCAGTTTCTTCACCTGCTCCAGTTGCTCCTTGGGGTCGTTGCTTTCGACAAACACCACCCCCGGCAGCCTCCGCAGCCGGCTGCTCCGGGTCAGAAAGAGCCGGCCCTTGGTGCGGGCCGTCCGATAGGCCGCCATACCGCTGTGCGTCCGGTCGTAATGGACATCAATTCCGAGCATCCTCAGTTCACGTGCCAGCTTGCCCAGCATGACATCGCAGGCAAACCTCTTGGGACTAGCTTCAGTCATCAGCCTACACTGTAGCCAAAAACCCCATGGAATCAAGCGCTGCCGGTTGTCATGATAGGGTTATTTGTGACTCACCCGGCGGCAGCAAATAAACAAGAACAGCTTGACAGCCACTAGAGGCGCGTTATTCTATCGTGAAAGGAGCCTTATGCGCCAGTTACTAATAGTGCCGTGGGCCCTGGCACTTCTTTTCTGCGAAGCTGCCAAGGGGCCGGTAATTTCAATAGACCGGTCGGCCCTGGCTTCGGTGAAGCGGCTCGCACTCCTGCCAACCCAGAATACCACTGCCTACCAGAAAGCAACTACGCTCATTGACCATGTGTGGCTAGAGGAGCTTTTGAGGCTCGAGCGGTTTGAGTTTGTTGAGCCGCAGGCTGTGGAGTCGGCAATGACTGAGCTCGGCCTGAATACCGCCGACCTCGGCAATCCATTCAAGGTCAAGACGCTGGCCGAGAAGGTTGGTGCCGATGCGGTAGTCGGCCTGATTATCACCTCCTATGTTCCGTTCACTCAGGACCAGGTGCTGGGCGAACGGAAGGAGGTGGTTGCTACCGAATTGCCACCGCAACCCAAAGGCATCCTTGAGATACTGGTCCCGGACAAGGTCAGCACCTCCAAGACCGAATATGAGTACAAGACTGTCACCACCCAGCCGGCATTGGGCGCGGTCGCTTTTGTCATCGAGGCGAGCGGCCGACCAATCTATAACGCCAGCAAGTTCATATCAGCCAGCTCGCGGATTCC